>JANXSS010000470.1 GCA_025356535.1 Herminiimonas sp. | reverse complement strand
GCTCGGCGTCGACACCGTCTTCGCTCTCCGGTTGCGTCGTCTTGTCCTGTGTTTCTTCCTGTGCCGGGTCCTGTGCTGCTTCCTGCGTTGCTCCCTTTGCAGCATCCTGCGCTGCGCCCTGTCTAGCGTCCTGCGCTGCGTCCTGCGCTGCGTCCTGCGCTGCATCCTGCGCTGCATCCTGCACTGCGTCCTGCGTACCGTCCTGCACTGCATCCTGTGTTGCGTCCTGCACGTCGATCGGCGGCGTCTCTTGCGCCAGCTCCGTGCCCGATCCGGCGGCCGCATCCGCAGCCGGCGTCGGCAGGTCGGTCGCCGGCTGCGGTGTCATCTCAGGCGCACCCGGCACGGGCGCTGCCGTGACCGGTCGTTCCAGCAGGTTTGCCTGGAACACGCCGGTTTTTTCGTCGAAGGTAAAACGGTTTTTCTGGCCTTCGTCCTGCGCCTGCAGCGTTTCGATGAAAAAGCCCAGCGCACCGATGGTGCTGGCTATCTGGCGAAATGCCGATTCGCCGGACTGCGCATCCGGCGGCGACGGCGCCTCGGCAAAGGCGCGCAGGGCGGCCTGGGTATGGGCGACGGCGCGGGCGGCGCCATCCTGGTCGAGCACGGCCAGTGCGCCGCCGACCTGGTGCAGGATCGCGTTGACCGGTGTCAGCGCTGCGGTATCGGCTGGCGTGACGAAATACTCTTCGAGCATTTTTTCGACCTGGCGCATGCTCGACTGCAGTTCGCCGGTCAGTGCGGCAATGGTCTGGCGCTGCTGCGCCTGACGCGCCATGTCGTCGAGCCACGGCGTTTCCTGCGGCGCAGCCTCGCCGCTGACGCACGACAGCAGGCGTGCGGTCATGCCATCGGCGCGTTCGGCAAAGTTTTCCGGCAGGCTGGCGATCTGCGACAGGGCGTTTTCGACGAACAACAGGCTCGTTGCCATTTCCAGGCCGAGCCGGTCGCCCGGCTTGGCGTTGGCCGCTGCACGGCCGATGCCGTTCAATTCCCGCAGCAGCTTGGTCAGCGGCGGCTTGTCGAGCTTGCCGCCGGCCTCGGCCAGGTGCTGCAGCTCCTGCTCGAACGCACTCGCCACGCTGTAGTCGCCGCCGTCGATGCGGTTCCAGAGGTGCTTTGCCTGCACCAGCCGCGCACGCGCGCCGGCAAGCGCATCCGGATCGATCAGGCCGTAACGCTTGGGCTGCAGCGCGGCCGGCGCCGCCTCGTCGAGCCGGTAGGCCTGCCTGATCTGTTGCAGCTGCGCCGACGGCTGCGCTGCACCGGCGATGAAAAACAGGGCGTCGCGCAGCAGTCGCTCGGCAATGCCGGTCGAGCCTTCGCCCAGGCGCCGCATCTGCAGGTTGATGCGGCCAAACAGCTGCTTTACATAAACTTCGTTGTCGATCTGGCCGGCGCCGACGGCTTCGGCAAAACCGCGCATGACCCACCAGAAGCCGCGCGATTGCGCATTTGCCTGGGCCCGCTCGACTTCGGCGATGACGGCATGCATCGGCTCGCCGCCGCCATCGGCGCCGCCCTTGAGAAAAGGCAGCAACGCCTTCTCGAAGCGCTTGCGCAGTGCGACGTAATCGGCAGCGCCTGCCGGGGCGACGCCTTCTGCCAGCGACGCCGGTGGCAGCGTCGGGCGGATCGACAGGTCGGGAAAGAACAGATCGGCCGCATGCATGCGCTCGGCGCCGCGCGCCTGCAGCAGGTCCTGGTAATACGGAAACAGGCGCACCGGCTGTGGCGCGGCGCCCGCCAGCAGTTCATCCAGGTATTCGAGCAGCGCGCCGTAGGTGTTGCCGACTGCTTCGACGATTGCCGCCGACCAGGGCAGCTGGCCCGATTCGAGCCGATCGTACATGTCTTCGATGGTTTCGGTGACGATCGCCACGCCGTCGACATCGACCATCTGCAGCGCGCCATGGGCCTGATGCAGCTGGGTTTTTGCACGTCGCAAAAGGGTCTTGCAGGCATCGGCATCGGCCTGCTGCGCGAAGGCGTCGGCCAGCGCGGCCTTCGAGCGACCCAGGGTCTCCCGGATTTCGCCCATGACCCAGGACAGCGGCGCACTGTCGAAACCCGCCCCGCCCGTCACGCCCGAACCCGTAAAAGATGTCATGCAAGCCTCGTGAAAATTCCTGGATCAGTCGTGCCTGCCGTTCAGGCCGTCACGCGAAAGCGCGAGACCGAATTCTTCAGTTCCTCGGCCAGCTTGGAGAGCTCCCGGATCGACATCGCCGTCTGCTGCGTGCCCTGCTGTGTCTGCTCGGTCACCGTCAGGATGTTCTGGATGTTCTGCGCCACGCCGTTGGCCGAGGTGGCCTGCTGCTCGGTCGAGGCCGAGATGCCCTGGATCAGTTCGGCCAAAAGGTTCGAGACCCGGCGGATATCCGACAGCGCCGCACCGGCCGCGTCCGACAGCTTGGCGCCTTCGACCACGCCTTGCGTCGATTTTTCCATGGCTGCTACCGCATCGTGGGTGTCGGTCTGGATGGTGCGCACCAGCGCGCCGATCTGCTTGGTCGCCTCGCCCGAGCGCTCGGCCAGGCGCTGCACCTCTTCTGCCACCACCGAAAAACCGCGCCCGGCTTCACCGGCGGAAGCGGCCTGGATCGCCGCATTCAGGGCCAGCACGTTGGTCTGCTCGGTAATGTCCGAAATCAGTTCGGTGATCTCGCCGATCTCCTGCGAGGATTCACCGAGCCGCTTGATGCGCTTGGAGGTTTCCTGGATCTGCTCGCGGATTTCATTCATGCCCTTGATCGTTTTTTCCACCGCGCGCGAACCTTCTTCGGCGGCCGACACGGACTGGCGCGCGACTTCGGCCGATTCGTTGGCGGATTTGGAGACATCGGTGATCTGCACCGCCATCTCCAGCACGGCCTGGCCGGTCTCCTGGATCTCGC
>JANXSS010000350.1 GCA_025356535.1 Herminiimonas sp. | reverse complement strand
GGGGGGGGGCCGCGGCCGCCGTGCGGGGGTGGCCCCCCCCCCCCGACGGGGTTCAAAGCGAGTTAGCCCAGCAGGTGCTTGACGCCTTCTTTCTCTTCGGTCAGTTCCTTCAGGGTCAGGTCGATGCGCTCCTGGGAAAATGCGTCGATCTCCAGACCCTGGACGATCTTGTATTCGCCATTTTCGGTCGTCACGGGGAAACCGAACATGGTTTCGGCCGGAATGCCATAGGAGCCATCGGAAGCGATGCCCATCGTGGTGACCTTGCCATTGGTGCCCAGCAACCAGTCATGCACATGGTCGATTGCCGCATTGGCAGCCGAGGCAGCCGAAGACAGGCCGCGCGCCTCGATGATGGCGCCGCCGCGCTTGCCCACCGTCGGCAGGAAAACATCCCGGTTCCAGGCCGCGTCGTTGATCATGTCCTTGACCGATGCGCCGTCGATGGTTGCATAACGGTAGTCGGCATACATGGTCGGCGAGTGGTTGCCCCAGACAAAAAGCTTTTCGATGGCCGTTACCGGCTTGCCGGTCTTTGCCGCAATCTGGGACAGGGCGCGGTTGTGGTCCAGGCGCAGCATGGCGGTAAAGTTCTTGGCAGGCAGGCCCGGCGCCGATTTCATCGCGATGTACGCATTGGTATTTGCCGGATTGCCGACCACCAGCACCTTGACGTTGCGCGAGGCGACCGCGTCAAGCGCCTTGCCTTGCACGGTGAAGATCTGGGCGTTTGCTTCGAGCAGGTCCTTGCGCTCCATGCCGGGGCCGCGCGGCCGCGCGCCGACCAGCCAGGCGACGTCGATATCCTTGAAGGCCGTCATCGGATCGCTGTGCGCGCTCATCGAGGCGAGCAACGGAAAGGCGCAATCGTCGATTTCCATCATCACGCCCTTTAAGGCCTTCTGGGCTTTCTCATCCGGGATCTCGAGCAATTGCAGGATGACCGGCTGGTCCTTGCCCAGCATGTCGCCGTTTGCAATCCGGAACAGCAGGGAATAACCGATCTGACCGGCGGCGCCGGTGACGGCAACGCGCATTGGGGCTTTAGCCATGATGAATCTCCACGAAGGTAAGGAAAACGAAGGTGCCGGATCTTCATTGGCTCCGGCAGAAAGAGCAGTGCGCAATGATACCGTCGAACGTCAGGCGCGTGGCAGGCGCTGCCATCGACCGGGTGATGAAAATGCCCCACCGCTGCGCCGGCATGCCTGTAGGAAATTCTTCGCAATGCGCCACGGCGCACGATGCAGCGAGGTCTGCCCGCGAGTGTAGGCGCGCGCAACAGTGATGTCAATTACAATCCTCTATCTTATATAAGACATATCACCCAACAGTTTTTTCTGGACGGAAAGGGCTGTTTCGTGGTGAAATCAGCCATCATGAGCTCTCTTCCCAATCCGCCTGCCGGCACAGGCGGCATGCTGTCCGGTCAGGTGACTCCGCCTGTGGCGACAGCCATTTCACCAGGCACGGCGGCGCCCGGCGGCGCGCAGGGCGTTACCGGCTTTGCCATCGTGGGCAATGCGGCGCCGACCTTCAGTCCGCTGTATCAGCAGATCAAGACGCTCATTACCCGCAGTCTTCAGTCCGGCGAGTGGAAGCCGGGTGAGATGATCCCGAGCGAAGTCGAACTGGCGACGCGCTTCAAGGTCAGTCAGGGCACGGTACGCAAGGCGATCGACGAGCTCTCGGCAGAAAATCTGGTGATCCGGCGCCAGGGCAAGGGTACTTTTGTTGCAACGCATCATGAAGCCCGCGCCCAGTTCCGGTTTTTGCGGCTGGCCGCCGATTCCGGCGAGACGCACAATCCTGACAATCGCATCATCGAAGTCAGGCGGCTGCGGGCGCCCGCCGAGATCGCGCGCCTGCTCGAACTGAAGTCCGGCGACGCGGTAATTTTCATCAAGCGGGTACAGTCTTTCGACGGTGCGCCGACAATTGTTGATGAACTCTGGCTGCCGGGCCTGCTCTTCAAGGGCCTGACCGCCGAGCGTCTCATTGCCTACCGCGGCCCGATGTACGGCCTGTTCGAAACGGAGTTCGGTACCCGCATGATTCGCGCCGCCGAGCAGGTGCGGGCAGTGGGCGCGACGACCGAAGTCGCAGCGCTACTGGCCGTGGCGCCTGATACGCCGTTGCTGAGCGTGGAGCGGATTTCGTACAGCTACGATGATCGCCCGGTCGAAGTGCGCCGCAGCGTCTACCTGACGACGCGTCATCATTATCAAAACGCACTCGGATGACGCCCGCATGCCCGGCGTTGTACGCGCCGGACCGGCTTCTAGCCGCAGCGAAGAAACTGTTCATCATGCATAATACGGATTGGTGTGCTGCACAAAATCTGTGAAAATTCTGGTTTATCACATCGGGAGCAGGGAATGTCGGAAGTAACAAAGATAAGACGGGAGTTTCGCAACATACACATCACGCAACTAGTCAATTATCGGCTGCCACTTGCAGGCCTGATCTCGATCCTCCATCGTGTCAGTGGCGCCATCCTTTTCCTGCTTTTGCCGCTCGTGCTGTATCTGCTCGATCAAAGCCTGGTGTCCGAGAATACCTTTGCAGCCATGCGCGGCTTTACCTCGCACTGGTTCGTCAAGCTTATCATTCTTGGCCTGTCCTGGGCCTATCTCCACCACTTTTTCGCAGGCGTTCGCCACCTCGGCATGGATACCCACATGGGGCTGGAAAAACAATCCTCGCGCCGCAGTTCGGCGGTGGTGCTGGTCGTGAGTCTTTTCCTCACCGCGCTGGTGGCGTTGAAACTGTTCGGAGCATTCTGACATGGCAAAAAATAACATCGGCGTCAATCGCCTGACAGTGGGCGCGCATTACGGCCTGAAGGACTGGATGGCGCAACGCGCAACGGCAGTCGTCATGGCGATCTATACCGTCATCCTGCTCGTCGCCTTTTTTGGCGCCAGCGAATTCAGCTACGAGGGCTGGGCCGGGCTGTTTGCGCGCCAGTGGTTCAAGATCGCCACCTTCATCACCCTGGTTGGCCTGTTCTACCACGCCTGGGTCGGCATGCGCGACATCTGGATGGATTACGTCAAGCCGGTATCGATCCGGCTGCTTTGTCAGGTCGCCACTATGTTGTGGCTGATCGGCTGTGCCGGCTGGGCGGCACAAATACTCTGGAGAGTTTAACTGTGGCAGCAATCAAATCCACGATCCCTTCCCGCCGTTTTGATGCCGTCATCATCGGCGCCGGCGGGTCCGGCATGCGGGCATCCCTGCAACTGGCAGAAGCGGGTCTGAACGTCGCGGTCCTGTCGAAGGTATTTCCGACCCGTTCGCACACGGTCGCGGCGCAGGGCGGCATCGGTGCGTCGCTCGGCAACATGTCGGAAGACAACTGGTACTGGCACATGTTCGATACCGTCAAGGGTTCCGATTATCTCGGTGACCAGGATGCGATCGAGTTCATGTGTCGCGAAGCGCCAAAAGTGGTCTACGAGCTGGAGCATTTCGGCATGCCGTTCGACCGCAATCCGGATGGCACGATCTACCAGCGCCCATTCGGCGGCCACACCGCGAACTTCGGCGAAAAGCCGGTCCAACGTGCCTGCGCCGCAGCCGACCGCACGGGCCATGCGCTGCTGCATACGCTGTATCAGCGCAACGTCCGCGCGAAGACACATTTTTTCGTCGAATGGATGGCCATCGACCTGATGCGTGACGCCGAAGGCGACGTCATCGGCGTTGTGGCGCTCGAGATGGAAACCGGCGACGTCATGCTGCTCGAAGCAAAGACGACTGTCCTGGCAACCGGCGGCGCCGGTCGCATCTGGGCCGCGTCGACGAACGCCTTCATCAATACCGGCGACGGCATGGGTATGGCGGCACGCGCCGGCCTGCCCCTGGAAGACATGGAGTTCTGGCAGTTCCACCCGACCGGCGTTGCCGGCGCCGGCGTGCTGATCACCGAAGGCGTGCGGGGCGAGGGCGGTATTCTGGTCAACAGCGAGGGCGAGCGCTTCATGGAGCGTTATGCGCCGACCCTGAAGGACCTGGCGCCGCGCGACTTCGTGTCGCGCTCGATGGACCAGGAGATCAAGGAAGGGCGCGGTTGCGGTCCGAACAAGGATCACGTGCTGCTGGACCTGCGTCACATCGGCGCCGAAACGATCCAGAAACGCCTGCCGTCGATCCTGGAAATCGCCCACAAGTTTGCCAAT
>JANXSS010000319.1 GCA_025356535.1 Herminiimonas sp. | reverse complement strand
TGCGGCCAGCTGGCCGGCGAAGTGCAGGACCGCACCCACGTGCAGGAACGCATGCAGAAACAAGCCGAGTACCAGAAAAAATATGGCGAGAATTTCGGCCGCCTGGTGGAGATAACGACGTGACGATCAACTGCCGGCAGGCGGGCAAGAACCTGCACACCCGGGTTGTCCGGTTTGCCCGACGCGTACGCGTCGCGCCGCTCGCTGCCGCTGCGCTGTTGTCGGTTCTCGTCGGTGGCATGGTCACGGGTTGCGCCGGCGTTCGCGGCGCCGGCGGCAGTTCGCCGCAGACCGAACTGCCGACCAGTTCCGACCAGACCGACAATCAGAAGCGCGCCCAGATCCGGCTGCAGCTTGCCGTCGGGTACTTCGAGCAGCGCCAGTTGAACACGGCGCTCGACGAACTCAAGCAGGCGATTGCGATCGATCCGAATTTCGCCGACGCCTACAGCGTGCGGGCGCTGGTGTACATGGACATGGGCGAGACGCGCCTGGCAGACGAGAATTTCCAGACCGCGATGCGCCTGGCGCCAAACAATCCCGACCTCAACAACAAC
The DNA here is from genome assembly GCA_025356535.1 of Herminiimonas sp. GTDB lineage: Bacteria > Pseudomonadota > Gammaproteobacteria > Burkholderiales > Burkholderiaceae_D > JANXSS01. The sequence continues at coordinate 24,658 of JANXSS010000319.1, read as the reverse complement.
TATGGCTGGTATCTCTGCCAGAACGACCGTCCGGCGCAAGCGATTGCCTATTTCGAGGCGGCGCTGAAGAACCGCACCTACCAGTCGCCGGCAAAGGCGCTCAACAATGCGGGCGTGTGCAGCATGAAGCTGAAAGACATGGCGACGGCCGAACGCTACCTGTCGCAGGCCTTCCAGCTGGAGCCTGGCAACATCGCCACCAATGCGAATCTTGCCCGCATTTATTACGGCAAGGGCGACTACCTGCGTGCCCGGTTCTATGCGAGCCGGCTGACCAAGGATGACGCCGTGACTGCCGAGACGCTGTGGCTGGCAATCCGCATCGAGCACAAGCTGGCCGACCGGGCGGTCGAAACCAGCCTGGCAACGCAACTGCGCCGGCGCCATCCGAATTCGGCCGAATATGCTGCATTCCAGCGGGGAGCGTTTGATGAGTGATTCGCCAGTCGAGATGGTCAACAATGCGGGTGACGATGGCCGCGCCGCCGCCGCGCTGCCTGCCACGCCCGGCGCCGTGCTGTCGGCGGCGCGGAAAGCGCAGGCGCTGACGGTCGAGCAGGTCGCCAGCCACCTGAATCTGGCGCCGCGCCAGGTGGTGGCGCTGGAAGCGGACGATTTCGCCGCCTTGCCCGGCATGGTGATCGCGCGGGGTTTCCTGCGCGGCTACGCCAAGTTCCTGCGGCTCGATCCGGTGGCGTTGCTGAGCCTCCTGGGCGAGCAGAACCAGCCGGCCAGCAGCGCGCCGATGCGGCACGCGCTGTCAGGATCGTTTTCGGAATCGCGCCTGCCATCCCAGGGTGCGCCGGGCACGCGCGGCAAGTCGCTGCCGGTCGTGGCCGGCATTGCGGTGCTGGTGGCTGCGGCTGCCGGCTCCTATGCGCTCGGCTGGTGGCCGGAGGTGCTGTCGCGGCGCATTGCGCAGTTACGCCTGGGGGCTTTGTCAATTGGCGGTAATGCGGGCGGCGATGCGGCCGGCAATGCGGGTGACAATGCAGCCGCAAGCAGCGGCGCCACGCCGCCGGCGGCTGGCGGCGCCGAAACCGCGCCGGCCCTGTCCGCCCCGGCTGCCGGGCGGGCAATGCTGACCACCACCACGACGCTGGCCGGTACGGCGCTCGCTGCACTGGGCGACGGTAACGTCCAGCCTGGACCGGCTAATGCGCCGTCCGGTACGACAGCCACCGGTACGACGGCCACCGGTACGACGGCCACAGGCGGCGCCGGGCCGGTGCCGGCACTGACGCCATCGTCCGGCCTGAAATCGCCGTTGCAGGCCGCCGCAGTGGTGTCGACGGCCACAGCGCGCAACCCCCTGGTGCTCAACATCCAGGAAGATTCATGGGTCGAGCTCAAGCGCGCCGACAACACGCCGCTGGTTGCCAAGATCATCAAGGCCGGCTCGATCGAAACCTTCGATGTCAGCGAACCGCTCACGCTAACCATTGGCAACATAGCCGGTGTCGAAGCGAGCCTGCGCGGCGCACCGATCGCGCTGGCCAGCGCCGCAACGGGCGGCAACGTCGCGCGGGTGCAACTCAAATGACGACCGGCGACGCAGACGACGATTTTTCGGGTGTAACCGGCGCTGCAACACGCCGGGCAACCCGCGCTGCGGTGGTGCGCTACGGCGCGCGCATCGTCCAGGTCGGCGGCGGCGCGCCGATCGTCATCCAGTCGATGACCAATACCGATACGGCCGACGCGATCGGAACCGCGATCCAGGTAAAGGACCTGGCGCGCGCCGGTTCCGAACTGGTGCGTATTACCGTCAACAATCCCGAGGCCGCCGCAGCGGTGCCGGCAATTCGCGAGCAGCTCGACCGCATGGGCGTCGATGTGCCGCTGGTGGGCGACTTCCATTACAACGGTCACAAGCTGCTGACGGACTTTCCGGCATGCGCGCAGGCGTTGTCGAAATACCGCATCAATCCCGGCAACGTCGGCCAGGGCGCCAAGCGCGATACGCAATTCGCACAGATGATCGAAATCGCCTGTCGCTACGACAAGCCGGTGCGTATCGGCGTGAACTGGGGCAGCCTGGACCAGGCACTCTTGGCGCGGATCATGGACGAAAACGCCCGGCGCAGCACGCCGCGCAGCGCGCAGGCAGTCATGTATGAAGCGCTGGTGACATCGGCCATCGAAAACGCCGTGCGCGCGGAAGAAATCGGCCTGCCGGCCGACCGCATCATTTTGTCATGCAAGGTCTCCGGCGTGCAGGACCTGATCGCCGTGTACCGGGCGCTGGCCAGGCGCTGCGACTATCCGCTGCATCTGGGCCTGACCGAAGCCGGCATGGGCAGCAAGGGCATCGTTGCATCGACCGCGGCGCTGTCGGTGCTGCTGCAGGAAGGCATCGGCGACACGATCCGTATTTCGCTCACGCCGGAGCCCGGCGGCGACCGCACCCGCGAAGTCATCGTCGGCCAGGAAATCCTGCAGACGATGGGTTTGCGAAAATTCACGCCGATGGTCATCGCCTGTCCCGGCTGCGGCCGGACGACGTCGACGACATTCCAGGAATTGGCGGAGAGCATACAGACCTACCTGCGCGAGCAGATGCCGGTGTGGAAAAAGGACTATCCCGGCGTCGAGGGCATGAATGTCGCCGTCATGGGTTGCATAGTCAACGGCCCCGGCGAATCGCGTCATGCAAACATCGGCATCAGCCTGCCGGGCACCGGCGAGACGCCGGCGGCGCCCGTGTTCGTCGATGGCGAAAAAACCGTCACGCTACGCGGCGAGAACATTGCCGTGGAATTCCAGGCAATCGTGCTCGACTACGTGAAGTCGCACTACGCGCCAGGACACATCGCCGCGTAAGGCCGGTCCTGCCGGCGTCGCAGCAGGCGTGGCCTGGCGGTACTGCGCGCGGGTTCGTCGTGCAACGGCAAAACATGCAACCGTCGGATCCGGAGCCGATGCATTCAATCAGCAGCACTGCGGCGCAAGCCGAATGAAAAATGTCAGAAAATAAAAAACCAGAAAAAATTGTCGGCATCAAGGGCATGAACGATGTCTTGCCGGAAGATGCGCCACTGTGGGAGCTGTTTGAAAACACGGTGCAGACCGTACTCAAGAGTTACGGCTTCCAGCAGATCCGCACGCCCATCGTCGAATCGACCGCGCTGTTTTCGCGCGGTCTCGGCGCCGTCACGGATATCGTCGAAAAGGAAATGTATTCCTTCACCGATTCCCTCAATGGCGACCAGTTGACGCTGCGCCCGGAGAGCACCGCCGGCGTGGTGCGCGCCGCGCTCGAGCACAATCTCACCTACGACGGCCCCAAGCGGCTCTGGTATGCGGGACCGATGTTTCGCCACGAACGGCCGCAGCGCGGGCGCTACCGGCAATTCCAGCAGGTCGGCGCCGAAGCGATCGGTTTTTCCGGTCCCGACATCGATGCCGAACTGATCATGCTGTGCCAGCGCCTGTGGGATGATCTCGGCCTGCAGGATGTGCGCCTGGAGCTCAATTCGATCGGCAACGCCGACGAGCGCAGCCGCCACCGGGCCGACCTGATCGCGTATTTCGAGCAGCATGCGACGGTGCTCGACGCGGACGCGCAGCGGCGCCTGCATTCGAATCCGCTGCGTATTCTCGACACGAAAAATCCGGCGATGCAGGCGATGGTCAATGCGGCGCCGAAGCTGCTCGATTACCTGGAGGCCGATTCGCTGGCGCATTTCGAGGGCGTGCAGAATATCCTGCGGCATAACAACGTGCCGTTTTCGATCAATCCGCGGCTGGTGCGCGGCATGGATTACTACAACCGCACGGTGTTCGAATGGGTCACCGACCAGCTCGGCTCGCAGGGCACGGTCTGCGGCGGCGGACGGTACGATCCGCTGGTTGAAATGTTCGGCGGCAAGCCGACGCCGGCCTGCGGTTTTGCCATGGGTGTCGAACGGGTGCTGGAGCTGATGAAGGCGACCGGCGAGCGCTTTGCCGCAAGCCAGTGCGACGTGTACGTGGTCCATCAGGGTGCGCCGGCGCAGCTGCAGGCATCGGTTGCAGCGGAGCGATTGCGCGATGCCGGCCTGGATGTTGTGCTACATTGCGCGGCTGCAGCCGGCAGCGCCAGTTTCAAGGCGCAGATGAAGCGTGCCGACGCCAGCGGCGCGGCGTTTGCCGTGATCATCGGCGAAGACGAGGTCGCCAACGGCACCGCATCCGTCAAGCCGCTGCGCGCTGCGCCCGGCGAAGCCCGCCCCGCGGCCGGCGAACAGCATGCGGTACCGTTCGAGACGCTGTCGAGCTTTCTGGTCGATCAGATCGTTGGCGGCGACGTGCATGATCATGGCGATCACGTGCACTACCGGCATTGAACGGCAGCCGAACGCCGCCTGATGGCGCCCGGCAGCGACTTTAATCCTTTCCTACATTTCGACGGCACAAGACATGGCATACGATCTAGAAGAACAAGAACAACTGGCCACCATGAAGGCGTGGTGGAGCCGTTATGGCAACCTGCTCACGTGGTTGCTGATTGCGGTGCTGGCAGTTTATTCGGCCTGGTCGGCCTGGAATTACTACCTGCGCAACCAGTCGGCGCAGGCCGGCCAGCTGTACGAAGAATTGCAGAAGGGCGTCGGTGCAAAGGACAGTGCGCGCGTGTTGCGCGCCGCAGCCGACATGCAGGAAAAATTCCCGCGCACGGCCTACGCACAGATGACCGGCCTGAGCGCCGCCAAGGTTGCCTTCGATGCGAACGACCTGAAGAACGCCAAGGCGCAGCTGCAATGGGTCAGCGACCATGGCGTCGACGATGAATACCGTGCGGTGGCACGGGTTCGGCTGGCCGGCATCCTGCTCGACGAAAAAGCTTATGACGATGGCTTTAAGCTGCTCGCAGGCGACTTCCCGCCAGCCTTCGCCGGCGTGGTGGCAGATCGTCGCGGCGACCTCCTTGCAGCGCAAAGCAAGACCGCAGAAGCGCGCAGCGCTTACCAGGCAGCGCTGGCGAAGATGGACCAGAAGAACCCGGGGCGCTTGCTGATTCAGCTCAAGCTCGATGCGCTCGGTGGCACGCCGGCCACACCGAAAGCGCCGGCATGATGCGCGTTGCCTGCCGCCCTGGCGCCTTTTCATCATCAGGAAAAACCATGCATATCGCAACCCGGGCAGTGTCGATCGGCCTGCTGCTGCTGGCGGCCGGCTGTTCATCGATGCCCTCGCTGTCGTCGCTCAATCCGTTTTCGAGCAAGGCCGTACCGAAGAATCCGCCGGTGGCGCTGGTCGAACTCAAACCAACGCTGGCGGTGCGCAACGTCTGGTCGACGCCGGTCGGCGCCGCCGGCGTGTACGCATTTTCGCCGGCAGTCGCCGGCGACAGCATCTATGCCGCGGCCCAGGACGGCACGGTGGTGCGGCTCGACGCCGCCACTGGGCGTCCTGCATGGCGCATCAATGCCGGCGTCAAGCTGACGGCAGGCGCCGGCAGCGACGGCACGACAGTTGCGGTGGCCGGCGAAAAAGGCGTGGTCATGGCGTTCGACGCCAGCGGCAGCCTGCGCTGGAAAGGACAGACTTCGAGCGAGGTATTATCGGCGCCCGCGGTCGGCCAGGGACTGGTGATCGTGCGCAGCCAGGACAATCGCATCGTCGCCTTCGATGCCGCCACCGGCGAGCGCAAGTGGATCGTGCAGCGTACCGCGCCGCCGCTGACCCTGCGCGCCGCGCCCGGCATCCTGCTGGCGGCACCGAATGCCTATGTCGCGCTACCAGGGGGCAAGCTGCTGGCCATTGCGCTGGCCACCGGCGCGCCGCGCTGGGAGGTCTCCGTCGGCGAGGCGCGCGGCGCCACCGAACTCGAACGCATTGTCGATACCTCCGGCATGCCGGTACTGATCGGTCGCGAAGTCTGCGCCGTGTCGTTCCAGGGACGGGCCATGTGCTTTGACGCGGCCAGCGGAACGGTTGCCTGGGCCAAGGATCTCTCCTCGGAAGTCGGACTGGGCGCCGACGAACGCTTTCTGTTTGCGGCAGACACCAGCGGTGCGGTCAGTGCCTTGACGCGTGAAGCCGGCGCCAGCGTCTGGCGCAACACGCAGCTCGCTTACCGGCGTCTGTCGGCGCCGGTGTCGGTCGGACGCGCCGTTGCCGTTGCCGATTACCAGGGCTACGTGCACTTCCTGGGCCGTGAAGATGGCGCACTGCTGGCGCGCCTTGCAACCGACGGCAGCCAGATTTCGGCTGCACCGGTGCTCTCGGGCGCCAACCTGATCGTGCAAACGCATGCTGGCGCGGTGGCCGCGCTCAGCGCAGAATAGGCGATGCGGCAAGGCGCCTGCCGGATTGCCGGCGGCGCTGCATGGCAAGAAAGAAAACAGTAGCAGGCGCGCCCCTTCCCGGCAACGGTGCGGCGCGCCTGGCATCGGGCTGAAGTCGGGTCTCGAAATTCCAGCATGCAGTCTCAGTGAAGAAGCAATCGAAATGAAGCCGGTAATTGCAATCGTCGGTCGACCAAACGTCGGCAAATCCACGCTGTTCAATCGGCTCACACGCTCGCGCGATGCGCTCGTGGCTGACTTGCCGGGGCTGACCCGCGACCGTCACTACGGCGAGGGCCGCATGGGCGAGAGGCCGTTCCTGGCCATCGACACCGGCGGTTTCGAGCCGGTTGCCAAAGAAGGCATCATGCATGAAATGGCCAAGCAGACGCGGCAAGCGGTTGCCGAAGCCGACATGGTGATCTTTCTCGTCGACGGCCGCCAGGGCATCACGCCGCATGACAAGACCATCACCGATTTCCTGCGCAAGTCCGGCCGCGCCGTCATGCTGGTGGTCAACAAGGCCGAAGGCATGAAATACAGTGCCGTCACAGCCGATTTCTACGAACTCGGCCTGGGCGACCCCTATGTGATCTCCGCAGCCCACGGCGTTGGCGTCATGGACCTGCTCGAAGAAGCGCTCGACCTGGCATTGAAGCAGCAGCCGCCGGTCGACGATGCGCTGGTGGTCGCCAACACCGGCAAGCAGATCAAGATCGCCATCGTCGGCCGTCCCAACGTCGGCAAATCGACGCTGGTCAACACCTTGCTCGGTGAGGAGCGGGTGATTGCTTTCGACATGCCCGGCACCACCCGCGACGCAATCGAGATTCCCTTCGAGCGCGATGGCCGTCATTACGTCCTGATCGACACGGCCGGCATCCGGCGCCGCGGCAAGGTCTTCGAGGCAATCGAAAAATTCTCGGTCGTCAAGACATTGCAGGCGATTTCGGAAGCCAACGTCGTGCTGCTGCTGCTCGACGCGCATCAGGACATTTCCGAACAGGATGCCCACATCGCCGGCTTCGTGCTCGAGTCCGGCCGCGCACTGGTGGTCGGCGTCAACAAGTGGGATGGCCTCATCAGCGAACGGCGCGACGAGATCAAGATCGACATCGAGCGCAAGCTCAATTTCCTGTCGTTTGCGAAGTTCCACTTCATCTCGGCCCTGAAGGCGACCGGCGTCGACCAGTTGATGAAGTCGATCAACAGCGCCTATGCGGCAGCGATGTCGGACCTGTCCACGCCCAAGCTGACACGCGCGCTGATCGAGGCGGTGGAACACCAGCAGCCACGCCGCAAGGGCTCGATCCGGCCGAAGCTGCGGTATGCGCATCAGGGCGGCATGAATCCGCCGATCGTCGTCATCCACGGCAATGCGCTCGACTCGATCGACGACAATTACAAGCGCTACCTGGAAAAGCACTTTCGTGAAACTTTTTCCCTGGTGGGGACTCCATTACGGATCGAATTACGTTCAAATAAGAACCCGTTCGCCAGAAATTAAAAATGATTCGAAAAGCGTCCGTCTCCGGTGTGCATTGCAGCACCGATCATTAAAATCGGCTAAAGTCGCAACTGCAGCAAGCCTTGCATTCCACGCGGAGCAAGGAGGGCAAACCGATTCGGCACTTGAAAATTTGACAAGCTGCCACCAACTCCTCACCACAACAACACAATGGAGCTGATATGAGCAACAAAGGGCAACTGTTACAAGACCCGTTTTTAAATGCACTGAGAAAAGAGCACGTTCCTGTCTCGATCTACCTCGTCAACGGCATCAAGCTGCAGGGCCATATCGAATCCTTCGACCAGTATGTCGTCCTGTTGCGCAATACCGTCACCCAGATGGTCTACAAGCATGCGATCTCGACCGTCGTGCCGGCGCGCGCAGTCAATCTCAATCTCGAAGCTGATGCCGAGTAATGACAATCCGTCTGGCCATTCGTCAGACATGATCGATGCAAGTTAGCATGCGCGCAGCGCTGGTCGGCGTCGATTTCGGAAAAGGGGATTTTGCCTCGGGTGTCGAAGAATTGTCGCTGCTGGCAAAGTCTGCCGGTGCCGAGCCGATCACCACCATCCTCTGCCGGCGCGCAAGCCCGGATGCAGCCTTGTTCGTCGGCTCCGGCAAGGCGGAAGAAATCAAGGAAGCCATTGCCGACCTCGAACTGGAACTGGTGATCTTCAACCATGCGCTGTCGCCGGCGCAGCAGCGCAACCTCGAGCGCACGCTCGAGACACGCGTCATCGACCGCACCAGCCTGATCCTCGACATCTTCGCGCAACGTGCCAAGAGCCACGAGGGCAAGGTGCAGGTCGAGCTCGCCCAGTTGCAGCATCTGGCCACGCGGCTCATCCGCGGCTGGACGCACCTGGAACGCCAGAAGGGCGGCATCGGCCTGCGCGGGCCTGGCGAGACGCAGCTCGAGACCGACCGGCGGCTGCTGGGAGAGCGTGTCAAGGCCCTGCGCGCCAAACTCAACAAGCTCACGCGCCAGCGGGCAACGCAACGGCGCTCGCGCGGGCGCAGCCAGACATTCTCGGTGTCGCTGGTCGGCTACACCAATGCCGGCAAGTCGACCCTGTTCAACAACATGACCAAGGCCGGCGTTTTTGCCGCCGACCAGTTGTTTGCCACCCTGGACACGACCTCGCGCCGGATCTACCTGGGGGAGGCCGGCAACATGGTGCTGTCCGACACAGTCGGTTTCATCCGTGAACTGCCGCACCAGTTGGTCGCCGCGTTTCGGGCAACGCTCGAAGAAACCGTTCATGCCGACCTGCTGCTGCACGTCGTCGACGCCGCCAGCCCGGTGCGCATGGATCAGATCGAGCAAGTCAACCTGGTCTTGAAGGAAATCGGCGCAGATCACATTCCGCAAATTCTTGTGTGGAACAAGATAGATGCTTCCGGGCAGGAGCCGGGCGTCGAGCGGGACGAATATGATAAAATTCGGCGTGTTTTGATCAGTGCGCAGAGCGGTGCCGGTATCGATCTGCTGCGTGGTGCGCTTTCCGAATTTGCCCTTGGCGACTTTGCCATGCAACATGTAATGGCGGCGTCGCATCAGGATGCGAGCAAAGATGGCGTTTCCGATGAAGACATCTACGATGCAGGCGACCCGCGTGATGCAGACCAACAAAGCGACACGATGCAGGTTGCCCGGGTCCGCGGTTCACGCACCTGACAACAGCATTCCCACATCTCATCAAAGCAGAACGCGACAGAATGCTTGTTTCCCTCTTCAGAAAGATCGGTGTTTTTTTCAGCGTCAACGACCCCCGTTGGGGTCGCGGCGAAAAAGACGAGACACCGCACCAGGCGCAGGATGGCAAGAAACCCGGCGACGGGCCGCCTGATCTCGACCAACTCTGGCGCGACTTCAATCAGCGCTTGAATCGCCTGTTCGGCGGCAAGAGTGGCGGTGGCGGCGGCGGTGGCTACACCCCCGACGCCCGCGGGGTGGGTATCGGCGCCGGCATCGTCGTGGCCGTCATTGCCTTCCTCTGGCTGGTGAGCGGCTTTTTCATTGTCTCGGAAGGACAGACCGGTGTCGTCCTGACCTTCGGCAAGTTCGACCACACCACGCCGGCCGGCTTCAACTGGCGCTGGCCGTATCCGGTGCAGAGCCACGAAGTCGTCAATGTTTCGCAGGTGCGCACGATGGAAGTGGGCTATCGCGCCAGCGTTCGCAACAAGCAGCCGAAAGAGGCGCTGATGCTGACCGACGACGAAAACATCATCGACATCCAGTTCGCCGTGCAGTACAAGTTGAAGGATGCAGCCCTGTGGCTTTTCAAGAACCGCGACCAGGAAGAAATGATCCGCCAGGTGGCAGAGACCTCGATGCGTGAAATCGTCGGCAAGAACAAGATGGACTTCGTGCTCTACGAGGGCCGTGAAAAAATCGCGCTCGATGCCGGGCAGCTGATGCAGCAGATCGTCGACCGTTACCAGGCCGGCGTGTCGATCACCAACGTGACGATGCAGGGCGTGCAGCCGCCGGAGCAGGTGCAGGCAGCGTTCGATGACGCGGTCAAGGCCGGCCAGGACCGCGAGCGCCAGAAAAATGAGGGACAGGCCTATGCAAACGACGTCATTCCGAAAGCACGCGGCGCCGCATCGCGCCTGATGCAGGAGTCCGAAGCCTACCGGGCCCGCGTGACGGCCAATGCAACCGGTGACGCGTCGCGCTTCAAGCAGGTGCTGGCCGAATACCAGAAGGCGCCGGCCGTTACCCGCGACCGGATGTACCTCGAAACCATGCAGCAGATCTTTTCGTCCACCACCAAGGTCATGGTCGATGCGAAGAACGGCAACAACCTGATCTACCTGCCGCTGGACAAGCTCATTTCGCAGGCAACGGCATCGGACGCGGCGGCAGCGCATTCGACCGTGCCACCGGGTTCCGGTGCGGCAGGCATCAGTCCGGCGCCAGACCCGTTGCAGTCGCTCGATGCGCAGCGCATCAAGGACCTGCGCTCGCGCGAGAGTCGCGATACACGTGACCGGGAGGCACGCTGATGAACCGCCTCGTCTCTTATGGCATCGTAGCCCTGATCGCACTCTGGCTGCTGATGGCAAGCCTGTTCGTGGTCGACCAGCGCCAGTATGCAATCGTGTTTTCGCTCGGTGAAGTCAAGCGCGTCATCAGCGAGCCGGGCCTGCATTTCAAGCTGCCGCCGCCGTTCCAGAACGTGCTGTTTCTGGACAACCGGATCCTCACGCTCGATACGCCGGACTCCGATCGCTTCATCACCGCCGAGAAGAAGAACATCCTGGTCGATGCCTTCGTCAAGTGGCACATCGTCAACCCGAAACTGTATTACGTCAGTTTCAATGGCGACGAGCGCCGTGCCAATGACCGCATGTCGCAGATCATCAAGGCGGCATTGAACGACGAGATCACCAAACGCACCGTGCGCGAAGTGATTTCCGGCGAGCGCGGCAAGGTCATGAGCGCCATCCAGAAAAAAGTCGCCGACGAAGCCATCCAGATCGGCGTCGATATCGTCGACGTGCGCCTGAAGCGGGTCGATTACGTGGAGAACATCAACAATTCGGTCTATGACCGGATGAAGTCCGAACGCACCCGGGTCGCCAACGAATTGCGCTCGACGGGTTCCGCCGAATCGGAAAAGATCCGCGCCGATGCCGACCGCCAGCGCACCGTCATCCTCGCGGAAGCCTACCGGGACGCCGAGACGATTCGCGGGCAGGGCGATGCGAACGCTTCGGCCACCTACGCACAGGCCTTCGGTCAGAATCCCGAGTTCTACAAGTTCTACCGCAGCCTCGAGGCCTATCGCGCAACCTTCAAGAGCCATGGCGACGTACTGGTGATGGATCCGAATTCGGATTTCTTCAAGTACTTCAAGAGTTCCGGCGGGGCTGGCAGCGCAAGCGCCGAACCGGCGCGCAAAAAATAGTCGGTTTGCCGCTGTCTATGTCGTCCGGTCGGCACGCTGCGCCGTTACGACTGTGCGGCGCAATCGTGCGGTGCGATGCTGTGTCGCACCGCCGATGACGCAGGCGCTGTCGCCGTTGCCCGGAGCGGGTGCGCGATTGACTGCGAAATGCTTTTCCACCGCGACAATCGGCGCGTCATCTCCCGCTGGCGCAACTGATCAAAAAATACCAAGGGTCTGCGGCGCTCGAAATTCCGGCCGGTAGCTGCCCTCCGATTTCAATCACGTCCTTTTACCGTCGCCCATGCCGAACTGGCTCTTACCTGAAAACATTGCTGACGTACTGCCGTCGGAAGCACGCAAGATCGAGGAACTGCGACGGGACATGCTCGATGCCTTTCGCTCCTTCGGCTATGAACTGGTCATGCCGCCGCTGCTCGAATACATCGATTCGCTGCTCACCGGCGCCGGTGGCGACCTCGACCTGCGCACCTTCAAGCTCATCGACCAGCTCTCGGGTCGCACATTGGGCCTGCGCGCCGACATGACGACACAGGTCGCCCGCATCGACGCCCATCTGCTCAACCGCACCTCGGTCACGCGCCTGTGCTATGCCGGCACCGTGCTGCACACGCGTCCGATCGGCTTGCATGCAACCCGCGAGCCGTTGCAGATCGGCGCAGAAATCTATGGTCATGCGGGCCTGGAGGCCGACGCAGAGATCCAGCAACTGGCACTGGCCTCGCTTGCGCTTGCCGGCTTCACCGAAGTGCGTCTCGATCTGTGTCACGTCGGCGTGGTGCGGGCCCTCATCGGCGCGGACATGGCCGCGCAACGACATGAAGCGGCACTGTTTAACCTGCTGCGCGCCAAGGATGTGCCGGGGCTGCATGAACTGACCGCCGGCTTCCACAGCGCAACGCGCGACGCATTGCTGGCGTTGCCCGGCCTTTACGGCGAGGTGGAGGTGATCGGCAAGGCGCGCCACATCCTGCCGCACCTGCCGGGCGTGACGGCTGCCCTGGACGACCTGGAAACGCTCGCCGGCCTGGCCGACAAGGCGCTCTCGCAACGGGCGCGGGTGACGATCGACCTGGCCGATCTGCGTGGCTATCAGTATGAAAGCGGCGCGATGTTTGCGCTGTACGTGCCGAACCTGCCGAACGCGGTGGCGCGCGGCGGCCGCTACGATCACGTCGGCGAGGCATTCGGCCGCGCCAGGCCGGCAACAGGTTTTTCGCTCGACCTGCGCGAACTCGCACGGCTGCTGCCGGCTGCGCCGCGCAAGCGTGCGATCCGGGCGCCCTGGAGCCAGGACGGCTTGCTGCATGCGAAACTGGCAGAATTACGCGCCGCCGGCGAAATCGTCATCCAGAGCCTGCCGGGGCACGAGAAGGAAGCGGACGAGTTCGAGTGCGATCGTGCACTCGTGCTGGAAAACGGTCATTGGACTTTACAACACTTAGGCTGAACGATGTCACAGAAAAGCATGGCAAAGAACGTGGTCGTCATCGGTACCCAATGGGGCGATGAGGGCAAGGGCAAGATCGTCGACTGGTTGACCGATCATGCGCAGGGCGTGGTGCGTTTTCAGGGCGGCCACAACGCCGGCCACACGCTGGTAATCGACGGCAAGAAAACCGCGCTGCAGCTGATCCCCTCGGGCATCATGCGAGCCGGCGTGGCATGCTACATCGGCAATGGCGTGGTGCTGTCGGTGCCGGACCTGCTGCGCGAAATCGACAAGCTACAGGTGCTCGGCGTCGAGGTCGCCTCGCGCCTGAAGATTTCCGCTGCCTGCCCGGTAATTTTGCCGTATCACACCGCGCTCGACAGCGCCCGCGAACTCGCCCGGGGCGACGCCAAGATCGGCACCACCGGCAAAGGCATCGGCCCGGCTTACGAAGACAAGGTCGCCCGGCGTGCAATCCGCGTGGCCGACCTGTTGAACGAAAGCCGCTTCGCCGAGAAGCTGCGTGAAAACCTCGACTATCATAATTTCGTCCTCACCCAGTATCTGAAGGCCGAGGCGGTCGATTACCAGAAGACCTTCGACGCGGCGATGGCCGACGTGCCGCGCCTGACGCCGATGGTGGCCGATGTCTCGACCGCCCTGTATGCAGCCCATCATGCCGGCGCCAGCCTGCTGTTCGAAGGCGCGCAGGGCTGCCTGCTCGACGTCGACCATGGCACCTATCCCTACGTCACGTCGAGCAACTGCGTGGCCGGCAATGCCTCCACCGGCTCGGGTGTCGGCCCGAACATGCTGCACTACATCCTGGGCATCACCAAGGCCTACACGACGCGTGTCGGCTTCGGCCCGTTTCCGTCGGAGCTCGACACCGGCGACGGCGTCGGCAAGCACCTGTCGGCGGTCGGTCATGAGTTCGGCACCGTCACCGGCCGGGCCCGCCGTTGCGGCTGGTTCGACGCCGCCTTGCTCAAGCGCTCGGTGCAGATCAACGGCGTCTCCGGCATGTGCCTGACCAAGCTCGACGTACTCGACGGCCTGGCGACGCTGAAGATCTGCACCGGCTACCACCTGGGCGATCAGACGGTCGACATCTTTCCTGTCGGCGCCGAAGAGGCGGCGCGCTGCGAGCCGATCTATGAAGAGATGCCGGGCTGGACGCAGAGTACGGTCGGTGCGAAGTCGCTGGCCATGCTGCCTGCGAATGCGCGGGCGTATGTCAAGCGCATCGAGCAACTGGTCGGCGTGCCGATCGACATGGTATCGACCGGCCCCGACCGGGAAGAGACCATCGTCCTGCGGCATCCGTTCGAGTAAGCGGCATTGAACGGCGAATTTCCAGCCTCGACATCCAGGCACCTTTGGGTGGACTGGACCGCGTATCACCGTGCCATCGAGGAACTGGCTGCAGTGGTGCATGCATCCGGCTGGAAGTTCGATCAGATCCTGTGCCTGGCGCGCGGCGGCCTGCGTCCCGGCGACGTGCTGTCGCGGATTTTCGATGTGCCGCTGGCGATCCTGTCGACCAGTTCGTATCAGGCAAATGCCGGTACCGAACAGGGCGAACTCGATATCGCCGCCACCATCACGCTGGCGCGCGGCACGCTCGGCGGACGGATCCTGCTGGTCGACGATCTGGTCGATTCCGGCGTGACGCTGCAACGGGTGCAGGCGCATCTGTCGCAGACGCATCCGGCGGTAACCGAGATCCGCTCGGCCGTCATCTGGTACAAGCAATGCTCGGTGCTGAAACCGGATTACTACCTGCATCACCTGCCGGAAAATCCGTGGATTCACCAGCCGTTCGAACAGTACGACGGCCTGCGGGCGGAGCAACTCGGCGCCTGGCTGAAGAACGCCGGCAGCACGACCGACTGAGCGAGAGGCGTTCGTACCGAAAAGCGATCGCGCATGAAAAAACCCGCTGACGAATCAGCGGGTTCTTCTTGAAACCGTGGTGCCCACGGAGGGACTCGAACCCCCACACCCTAAGGCACATGGACCTGAACCATGCGCGTCTACCAATTCCGCCACGTGGGCCCTGCGAAGACAGCGATTATAGCTCAATGAGAATCGAAGTCAATTGCCAATGCCGCTAAAAATTGCATGATTTCATCAATGCCGCAAATCGGCCCGTGCAGGCTTTTCCACGCAGGCGGCCTACCTCCGTTACACTAGCGCCATCGCGAAGGCATCTGCCAGCATTTGCCAGTCAATCCCGTTTGCAACAATAAAGAACAAAGCAACCTTGAACCAATATTCCTACACAATTCCAAGCCGCGAGGAAATTCTCGGCATCCTCCGCAAAGCCACGCAGGCGCAAGACATCGGCGCCATCGCCGCAGCACTCGAGGTCAAGACCGACGAACTCGACGGCCTGACCCGGCGCCTCAATGCAATGGAGCGCGATGGCCAGATCAAGCCTGACCGCAGCGGTCTCTATCAGTTGTCGAATTCCACCAGCTTCATCGAAGGCCGCGTCTCCAGTCACCGCGAAGGCTACGGCTTCCTGATACCGGACGATGGCAGCGACGACATCTTCCTGCCTGAAAAGGAAATGCAGAAGGTATTGAACGGTGACCGCGTCCAGGCCCGCCTGATCGGCACCGACCGTCGCGGCCGTCCCGAAGGCACCATCGTCGAAGTCGTCAGCCGCGCCAACACGCATGTGATCGGCCGCCTGCTCAATGAAAACGGCGTCTGGATCGTGGCGCCCGAAGACAAGCGCATCGGCCAGGACATCCTGCTGGCGGGTTCGCCCGGCAAGGCCAAGGCCGGCCAGGTGGTCAGCGTCGAATTGACGGAGCAGCCGTCGCGGTATTCGCAGGCAGTCGGGAAAGTCGTCGAAGTGCTGGGCGACATCGATGACCCCGGCATGGAGATCGAAATCGCGGTGCGCAAGTTCGGCGTGCCGCACGAGTTTTCCGAGGCGGCCAAGAAGCTCGCCTCGAAGCTGCCGAGCGAAGTGCGCCCGGCCGACCTGGCTGAGCGCGTCGACCTGCGCGACGTGCCGCTGGTGACGATCGACGGCGAGGATGCGCGCGACTTCGATGACGCCGTCTATTGCGAGCCGGTCAAGATCGGCCGTCTCGACGGCTATCGCCTGATCGTGGCGATCGCCGACGTCAGCCATTACGTCAAGCCCAACGATGCGCTGGACGTCGATGCGCTCGAGCGCAGCACGTCGGTCTACTTCCCGCGGCGCGTGATACCGATGCTGCCGGAAAAGCTCTCCAATGGCCTGTGCTCGTTGAATCCTGCAGTCGACCGCCTGACGCTGGTGTGCGACGCGGTGATCACGGCCGCCGGCGAAATCACCGCCTACCAGTTCTATCCGGCGGTGATCCATTCGGCAGCACGCCTGACCTATACCGAAGTCGCCACCATCCTGGCCAACACCCGCGGCACCGAAGCGGCAAAGCGGCCTGGCCTGGTGCCGCACCTGCTGCATTTGAACGAGGTCTACCACGCGCTGCTCAAAGCCCGCCACGAGCGCGGCGCGATCGATTTCGAGACGACCGAAACCTACATCGTCTGCAATGCGATGGGCAAGATCGAGCAGATCCTGCCGCGCACCCGCAACGATGCGCACAAGATCATCGAGGAGTGCATGCTGGCGGCAAACGTCTGCGCCGCCGACCTGCTGGAGCGTCACAAGCATCCGGCGGTCTACCGCGTGCATGCGCAGCCGACCAAGGAAAAACTGACCCAGCTGCGCACGTTCTTGAAGCAGCTCGGCCTGCATCTGGGTGGTGGCGACACGCCGACCGCATCCGACTA
Source organism: Herminiimonas sp. (assembly GCA_025356535.1). Lineage (GTDB taxonomy): Bacteria > Pseudomonadota > Gammaproteobacteria > Burkholderiales > Burkholderiaceae_D > JANXSS01. The sequence continues at coordinate 7,723 of JANXSS010000319.1, read as the reverse complement.
CGCCGCGCTGATGCCGAAGATCAAGGCCAGGCCGGATGCGCTGCTGCTGCAGACGATGCTGCTGCGCTCGATGCAGCAGGCGGTCTACAGCCCCGAAAACATCGGCCACTTCGGCCTGTCCTACAAGGCCTATGCGCACTTCACCAGCCCGATCCGGCGCTATCCCGACCTGCTGACGCACCGCGCGATCAAGGCGATCCTGCTGGGCAAACGCTATGAGCCCAAGGGCTTCGATGCGTCCGGCCTGAATACCACGCTGTCGCCCGCGGCACGGCGCCAGCATGCCGCCGACAAGGTCGCCGGCAAGAAGCGCCCGGACGGCGACAATGCGGTCTGGGAAGCCCTGGGCATCCACTGCTCGGCAAACGAGCGCCGCGCCGACGAAGCCTCGCGCGACGTCGAGGCCTGGCTGAAGTGCTATTTCATCCGCGACAAGCTCGGCGAGGAATTCACCGGCACGATTTCCGGCGTGGCCACGTTCGGCATCTTCGTGCAGCTCGATGCGCTGTTCATCGAAGGTCTGGTGCACGTGACCGAGCTGGGGGCGGATTATTTCCAGTATGACGACGCCCGCCATGAGCTGCGCGGCGAGCGCACCGGCATTCGGTATCAGCTGACCGACCGCGTGACGGTGCAGGTCAGCCGGGTCGACCTGGATGCGCGCAAGATCGACCTGCGTCTGGTCACCGAGCCGGGTATCAAGACGCTGCTGAAAAACGAAGCGAAGCGTGCCGATGGCGAACAGGCCCGTGAGCGCAAGGGCGCGCCAGAAACCGTCGAGGCCGGTGATGACGCCAGCGATTCGTCGCGCCGCGCATCGGGCCGCGGCGGGCAATCGGGCAAGGACCGGTCAGCGAAAGCCGGCAGCGGTGCCGGCAACAATCAGGCAAGTGGTGACGCCGGCGCTGCGGCACCGGCTGGCAAAACCGGTGGGAAGAAACGCTCCACATGAAAAGCAAAATGATCTTCGGCTTTCATGCCGTCACGTCCCGGCTGCGCCATGACGCCTCCAGCGTCGAGGAAATCTATGTCGATGCCGGTCGCGAAGACCGCCGCATGCAGGAACTGCTGCGCGCGGCAAAGGCCGTCAACGTGCGCATCATCCAGGCCGACGACACGCGATTGTCCAACATCGTCGGCACGCGCCGGCATCAGGGCGTGGTGGCGAAGGCGGGCGAGCTGTCGCTGGCGCGCAATCTCGATGAACTGCTCGATGCAATCGTCGGCCCGCCGCTGATCCTGATCCTGGACGGCATCACCGATCCGCATAACCTGGGCGCCTGCCTGCGCGTGGCCGATGGCGCCGGCGCGCATGCCGTGATCGCACCGAAGGACCGCGCCGTCGGCCTGAATGCGACCGCCGCCAAGGTCGCCAGCGGCGCCGCCGAGAGCGTGCCCTACATTACGGTCACCAACCTGGCGCGCACGCTGCGCGACCTGAAGGAGCGCGAGATCTGGCTGATCGGCACCACCGAAGACGCCGAGAAGGGCCTCTACGAAGCCGACTTCACCGGCGGCACGGCGCTGATCATGGGGTCCGAAGGCGAGGGCATGCGCCGCCTGACCCGCGAGACCTGCGACATGCTGGTGTCGGTACCGATGTTCGGCTCGGTCGAAAGCCTCAATGTATCGGTTGCCTCCGGCGTGTGCCTGTATGAAGCGCGCCGCCAGCGGCTCGTCAAGGGCATTTGAGCCTGCCCGGGTTGCGGCAGGCCGCACATGCGCATCCGGTTACCATCAACGCCCCGCAATTCTTTTTGACTGCCACGACCCCTCATGTTCAATCGCCTGCGTGAAGACCTAGCCAGCATCATGGAACGCGATCCGGCCGCGCGCAGCGGCTGGGAAGTGGCGACCTGCTATCCGGGCTTTCATGCGATCGTCATGCACGGCTGGGCGCGCTGGCTGTGGCGGCGCGACTTAAAGTGGCTGGGGCGTTTCACCTCGCAGGTGGCGCGCCTGCTGACCGGCATCGAGATCCATCCGGGCGCGACCATCGGCCGGCGCGTCTTCATCGATCACGGTTTTGGCGTGGTCATCGGCGAGACCGCCGAGGTCGGCGACGACTGCACCATCTACCAGGGCGTGACGCTTGGCGGCACGTCGCTGAGCAAAGGCGCCAAGCGCCATCCCACGCTCGGGCGCGGCGTGATCATCGGCGCCGGCGCCAAGGTGCTGGGCAGCTTTACCGTCGGCGAAGGCGCCAAGGTCGGCTCGAATGCGGTGGTGACGAAGGAAGTGCCGCCGGGCGCGACTGCAGTCGGCAACCCGGCACGCGTCATTTTGAAGGAAAGCGGCGATGCGCGCGAAGAGGCTGCGGCGCGCATGTTTGCCGCCTATGGCGTCACGCCCAACGGCGACGATCCGTTGTCGAAGGCGCTGCACGGACTGATCGACAATGCAGCTGCGCAGGAGCATCAGATCGCCAGCATCATGGCGTCACTCAAATGCGCCGGCATCGACTGCGCCTCACGCGCCGATGCTGAGAAATTCGATCAGGCGGAGATGAACAAGCTGGTGCAGTAAGCCGGACGCCACGCCTGGCCCGGGCATCTGCACCAGGGCGCCGTCAGGTCCGCGCCGGCACGGCCAGCGGCACCTGATACAGTGCGCCCGCCGCATCGATGGCCAGAGCGCCGCCGCGCGGCACCGCCGTTTCACAATCCCAGTCAGGCAGCACGTGGCGTTCATGTCGAATGCCGTCGATGACCTGCACGTGTCGTGCCGGACGATGCGTGTGACCGTGGATCATCAGCTGCGTGCCGCTTTGCAAAAACAGCGCCTCGATTGCCTGTGCGTTGACATCCATGATCGCAACCGTCTTGCCGCGCTGAGCCAGACGGCTGCCCTCGCGCATGCTGCCGATCAGCGCCAGCCGCTGCGCCAGGGGTTGTGCCAGGAAATCCTGCTGCCATGCGGCGCTGCGCACGCGTGTTCGGAAGGCCTGGTATTCGACGTCGTCGGTGCACTGCAGGTCGCCATGCGCCAGCACGATCGGCCGTCCGGCGATCGTGACGATGCTCGGGTCGGCAAGCAGGGTGACACCGGCGGCTTCAGCGAAGCGTTCGCCGATCAGGAAATCGCGGTTGCCGGCGATCCAGAAAATCGCCACGCCGGCATCGTGCAGCGCCCGCAATGCCGCCACAACGCCGGCATTGAAGGGCGCGTCGAGGTCGTCGTCGCCGGCCCAGTATTCAAACAGGTCGCCCAGCAGGTAGAGCTGCGGCACGGCGCGTGCCTGCCGCAGGAAATCGAAGAATGCCTGCGCCGTGCGCGGCGCATCCGCCTGCAGGTGGATGTCGGAGATGAACAATGCCAGGGCCGGCGCAGCCGCTGCCGTCGAAACAGCTGCCGTCGAAACAGCAGCAGTCGAAGCAGCAGCAGTCGAAGCAGCTGCAGTCGAAGCAGCTGAGGCAAACGGTGCTGCATCGGCCTGCGCGCCTGGCATCGTGATGCTCAGACCAGTTCGGCTTTCTGGATCACGACATCTTCGACCGGCACGTCGGCGAACATGCCGCTCTTGCCGGTCTTGACTGCCTTGATCTGGTCGACCACGTCGCTGCCTTCGACGACCTTGCCGAAGACGCAGTAGCCCCAGCCGCCGTCGACTGGCTGGTCGAGGAACGTATTGTTCTTGACGTTGATGAAGAACTGGGCCGACGCCGAATGCGGGTCGTTGGTGCGCGCCATGGCAACCGTGTAGGTCTCGTTCTTCAAGCCGTTCTTGGCTTCATTCTCGACGGTTGCAGGTGCCGGCTTCTGCTTCATCCCCGGCGCAAAACCACCGCCCTGGACCATGAAGCCGTCGATCACGCGGTGGAAGATGGTGCCGTCGTAATGCCCGGCGCGTACATAGTTCAGGAAGTTCTCGACTGTCTTGGGCGCCTTGTCGGCGTCGAGTTCGATCTTGATGTTGCCGTGATTGGTGGTCAGAAGTACAGCCATGGAAAACCTCGTAAAAGTAGTGTCGGTTGATTGATCAGTCGACCTGCAGGATGCAGGCGACCGTTGTTGCAGGCGGTGTCGGCCCGGGTGCGCAGGGCGCCGGTCAGGGCACGATCCGGGCCGAGATGATGACGACCGGCTTGACCGGCACGTTCTGGTTCATGCCGCGGTCGGCGGTCTGTACCGCACGGATCTTGTCGACGACGTCGCTGCCTTTGATGACCTTGCCGAAAACGGCATAGCCGGCGCCGTCGCGACCCGGATAATCGAGGGCGCCGTTATCGGCGACATTGATGAAAAATTGCGCTGTTGCCGAGTCGGGGTCGCTGGTGCGCGCCATGGCAATCGTGTAGGCGGCATTCTTCAAGCCATTCTTGGCTTCGTTTGCAATCGCCGGGCGGGTCGGCTTTTCCTTCATGTCGGCATCGAAGCCGCCACCCTGGATCATGAAGCCATTGATGACACGATGAAAGATGGTGCCGTCGTACTGACCGCTCTTGACGTACTGGACAAAATTGTCGGCCGACTTCGGCGCTTTTTCGGCATTCAACTCCAGCACGATGTCGCCGGCGCTCGTCTTCAGCGCCACATGCGGCGACGCCGACGGGCCTGCGGCGATGGCCGATGGCAGCACGAGTGCAAAGCCAAGTGCCAGCAGTGCGTTTGCGAAGGAGCGGCGTGATGACATGATTGGTAGTCCCAGGTTAAGAACGGGCGCTTTGGCGCCGGGGTGAGGAGCATGCGACTGCATGCAACATGCATGAAAAACCGGCGCCGTACGGCAGCATGCGGCTGCCTCGATCGTCGTTGACAGGACGTCGGTGGCGCTGCATGTCGCCTGACGAGCCGTCTATTTCACGGATTTTATCGGTGCTATACTTGCAAACCGACCTCGCATTTTATCAAACTCTGATTGATGCCGGTGTATCGTCGGGCCGGCGCATCGATCGATCGCGCTGCGGTTGCAGCGACAGATCAGAATAAAAACAATCATGGACTCCCTGAAAATCTACAACACGCTGGCACGTGAGAAGCAGGCGTTTTCGCCGATCGAACCGGGAGCGGTGCGCCTGTACGTGTGCGGCATGACGATCTATGACTACTGCCACATCGGCCATGCCCGCATGATGATGGCCTTCGACATCGTCTATCGCTGGCTGTGCGCAAGCGGCTATGCGGTAACCTACGTGCGCAACATCACCGACATCGAAGACAAGATCATCCGGCGCGCCGTCGAGAACAACGAGAGCATCGGCGAGCTGACGCGGCGCTTCACGCGCTACATGCATGAAGACACGGCCGCGCTGGGCATCCTGCCGCCCACGCACGAGCCGCGCGCCACCGACTATGTGCCGCAGATGGTCGACATCATCCGCAGGCTCGAAGAACGCGAACTGGCGTATGTCGCCGCGGATGGCGACGTCAATTTTGCGGTGCGAAATTTTCCCGGCTACGGCAAGCTCTCCGGCAGGTCGCTCGACGACATGCGGGCCGGCGAGCGCGTCGACGTCAACGAAGACAAGCGCGATCCGCTCGACTTCGTGCTCTGGAAACGCGCCAAGGAGAGCGAGCCGGAGGCGGCGAAATGGGCGTCGCCGTGGGGCGCCGGGCGTCCTGGCTGGCACATCGAATGCTCGGCCATGTCGTGCGCGCTGCTGGGCGAGCGCTTCGACATACACGGCGGCGGCGCCGACCTGCAGTTTCCCCATCACGAAAACGAGATTGCCCAGTCCGAAGGCGCCTTCGGCCATCCTTCGGTGAACTACTGGATGCACAACGGCTTTCTGCGCATCGACAATGAAAAGATGTCCAAGTCGCTTGGCAACTTCTTCACGATCCGCGAAGTGCTGGCCCGTTATGACGCCGAGGTGCTGCGCTTTTTCATTCTGCGCTCGCACTATCGCAGTCCGCTGAACTATTCGGATGCGCACCTCGACGACGCCCGCACCGCGTTGACGCGTCTTTATACCGCCTTGAACGAAGTCGCGCCGGACGCGCTGCCGCTTGCCCGCGACGAGCCGCATGCGCTGCGTTTTGCGCAGGCGATGAACGACGACTTCAACACGCCGCTGGCCCTTGCCGTGCTGTTCGACCTGGCCGCCGAAGTCAACCGCAGCGGCTCGGCGGCGCTGGCGCGCCAGTTGCGCGGGCTCGCTGCAATCATCGGCCTGCTGGAGCGCGCGCCTCGCGCATTCCTGCAGGGCGAACCCGGCGCCGGCCGCCAGGCCGGCAGTGTCGATGTGGATACGGCAGACATCGATGCACGTATCGCCGCGCGGGCTGCGGCCAAGGGTGCGCGCGATTTTGCCGAAGCCGACCGGATTCGCGCGGCGCTGCTTGCCGACGGCATCGTGCTCGAAGACAAACCCGGTGGAGCGACGCAATGGCGAAAAGCGTAGACGGCATGGCCATCAGTGCGCCCCGTGCAGTCGTGCAGTCGTCGCCTTCGTATTGGGACGACGCAAAGACCGAGCTGATGCGGCGCGACCGCATCATGCGCAAGCTCATTCCGCAGTTCGGCGACCTGCAACTGGTGGGCCGCGGCGAGCCGTTCACCACGCTTGCCCGTTCGATCGTCGGTCAGCAGATCTCGGTCAAGGCGGCCGAGACCGTCTGGCAGCGGCTGCTGCTGATCTGCCCGAAATGCACGCCGGCGCAAGTCCTGAAAGCAGGCGAGACGCTTGCCAGTTGTGGCCTGTCCAAGCGCAAGGCCGAATACATCCTCGACCTGGCCGACCACTTCAAGGCACGCCGGGTGCACGCCGACAACTGGGCGTCGATGGAAGACGAGGATGTCATCGCCGAACTGATCCAGATTCGCGGCATCGGTCGCTGGACCGCCGAGATGTTCCTGATCTTTAACCTGTTGCGACCGAATATCCTGCCGCTCGACGATGTCGGGCTGTTACGCGGCATCAGCGTCAATTATTTTTCCGGCGAGCCGGTATCGCGCAGCGACGCCCGCGAAGTCGCTGCCAACTGGGAGCCTTTTCGCACGGTCGCAACCTGGTATTTATGGCGTAGCCTGGACCCGGTGCCGGTAGAATACTGAGTACCGCGACAGCGCGACAGCGCGACAGCGCGACAGCGCGACAGCGCGTCGTCGCGCCCGCAGCACCGTCGGCATGGCCGGCATGCATTCAAGGAGCAACATGAGCACGAATGGAAAAATCACTTTCCTCGCTTTCGAGCAGCCGATTGCCGAACTCGAATCGAAGATCGAGGAACTGCGCTTCGTGCAGGATGATTCGGCGGTCGACATTTCCGAGGAAATCGACCGGCTGTCCAAGAAGAGCCAGCAGCTCACCAAGGATATCTACGCCAAGCTGACGCCATGGCAGGTGGCGCAGATCGCCCGCCATCCGCAGCGGCCGTACACGATGGATTACATCAACGAGATCTTCACCGATTTCCATGAGCTGCACGGCGACCGCAGTTATGCGGACGACCTCTCGATCGTCGGCGGCCTGGCGCGCTTCAATGGCCAGGCGTGCATGGTGCTGGGCCATCAGAAGGGCCGCGACACGAAGGAGCGGGCACTGCGCAATTTCGGCATGCCCAAGCCGGAAGGCTACCGGAAAGCTCTCCGCGCCATGCAAATGGCTGCCAAGTTCGGTCGACCCATTATTTGCTTTCTCGACACCCCCGGTGCTTACCCAGGCATAGACGCCGAAGAGCGTGGCCAGGCGGAAGCCATTGCCCGTAACCTTCGCGAAATGGCCCGCCTATCCGTCCCGGTAATCTCGGTCTGCATCGGCGAAGGTGGCAGCGGCGGAGC
>JANXSS010000297.1 GCA_025356535.1 Herminiimonas sp. | reverse complement strand
CCGCCGAAGCGTGCCACGAAATCCGGCGACGGGAGGTGCTGTTGCAAGCGATGCGTGAGTTCGAGCAGGCATTTGTCGCCGACGTCATGCCCATGCGAGTCGTTGACGCTCTTGAAGAAATCGAGGTCGCAGAACAGGATCACGTACCTGGTCTCGCCCGCCCTGGCAGCGGCGACTGCATCGTCGATTGCCATCGACAGATAGCGCCGGTTCGGCAGGCCCGTCAGCGGATCGTGCAAGGCCTGGTGCTCGAGGCGGATTTCATACTGCTTGCGTTCGGTGATGTCGCGCGCGATGCCCAGCACGCCGATGGCAGCCCCGCGGGCGTCGCGCAGCGGATACTTGTTACTCGAAAACCACTGGCCGGCATCGCTGCCCCACAGTCCCAGCAACTCCTGGTCTTCCAGCGCCACGCCACGCGCGAGCACGTCGAGGTCCTGCTCATGGAGCTGGTCGGCCATGTGGAAGGCATCGCGCTGGCGTCCGTTGGAGGCCAGCGCCGAAAACAGTTCGTACGAAGTCTTGCCGCGGATTTCGTCTTCCGAGGCATAACCGAAACGGCGCTGGAAACTGCGGTTGCTGACGGTAAAGCGGCCCTCGACGTCCTTTGCATAGATCATGGCGGGATTCAAGTCCAGCACCGCGCGCAGCAGGGCATGTTCCTCCACCAGCTTGCGCTCGGCGCCGATCCTGGCGGAGACATCCTCGATGGAAAAGACCAGGCCGAGGATGGCCGGATCATGCAGCATGTTGAAGCCGCGGGTTTCGAGCCATACCCACCTGCCGTCGCGGTGGCGGGTGCGATGGCGCGAAAACATCGTGCTCTTCGGCCTTGCCAGCAGCACGGTGAGCTTCCTGCGGTGACGGGTCACGTCGGCGGGATGGATCTCCGGATCGACCGCCTTGTGCGCGATCTGCTCGGGGGTCCAGCCGATCACGTCCTGCAACGCCGGATTGGCATACTTGAGCATGAAGCCGGCATCGGTGATCATGAAGACATGCCGGGTGACGCGGGCAATCGCATCGAAACGGCGGTTGTTGCGGCGGGCGTCGTTCATTGCCGCGCCGGTGTCGTGCAGCGCGCGCGAGAGCAGGATCGACAGCAGGCCGACGAATACGGTGGTCAGCATCTGCGGCAACGAGGTCGCCAGCATGGTGCCGACGTCGGTGTTGAGCACGACGCCGATCGAGGCGATCAGCAGCACCACGGGCAAGGCCGTGCGGCCGCGCAGCATCAGCGGAAACACGCCTGCCATGCCGATCAGCCAGGGCAGGGGACGGGCCGGCAGGGCGTTCTGCAATGCCAGGCCGACCACGGCCAGCAGCATCACGGTCAGTTCGAGCAGGATGCGGCGCGATCCGACCTGTTGTTCGACCGGCGAGAACAGGCGGGCCAGGGCCATCAAGAACAGCGAGGCCAGCGCAGCCAGGGCAACCAGGCTGATTGCCGACAGCGACGCGCGCAGCCGGAAATAGGCCAGCGCCAGATGCAGCAAGAGCGTCGTGTACAAAAAAAGCGTGACGACGCAGAAGATCGGATAGCCGCCGAGGACTTCCTTGCTGCGCAGCGACAGCAGCTTCATGCGCGGCGACCGGAACTGGCGAACCGGATCATCGGTCGGTGCGCACCGGCTTGACGCAGGCGGCCGCCTGCCTGGCGCGTTCGCGCGCGGACTCGACCGTATCGGCCGTGGCCAGCGCCACGCCCATGCGGCGCCGCGCGAACGACTGCGGCTTGCCGAACAGCCGGATGTCCGTGCCCGGCACGGCGAGCGCCTGCGCCACGCCTTCGAAGGCAATCGCGGCGGCATCATGCTGTCCGTAGATGACCGCCGAGGCGCCGGGCGCACGCAGGCCGACGTCGACCGGCAGGCCCAGGATCGCCTTTGCATGCAGCTCGAATTCGCTCTGGTTCTGGGTTGCCATGGTCACCATGCCGGTGTCGTGCGGGCGCGGGCTGACTTCGGAAAACCAGACCATCTCGTCCTTGACGAACAGCTCGACGCCGAACAGGCCGAGGCCGCCGAGATTGTCGGTGACCTTGCGGGCGATGTCGCGCGCGCGGGCCAGCGCGGCCGGCGCCATCGGATGCGGCTGCCAGGATTCGACATAGTCGCCCTGCACCTGCAGGTGGCCGATCGGTTCGCAGAAATGCGTGGCGGTCTGGCCGCCCGCGTCCTTGGCGCGCACCGTCAGCAGGGTGATTTCATAATCGAAGTCGATGAAGCCCTCGACGATGACGCGCCCGGCATCGGCGCGCGCGCCGGCGGCCGCATGGTCCCAGGCGACCGTGACCTGATCCGGGCCGTCGATCTTCGACTGGCCCTTGCCGGACGACGACATCACCGGCTTGATCACGCAGGGAAAACCGACCGCCGCGCAACCGGCCTGCAGCTCGGCCAGGCTGCTGGCAAAGCGGTACGGCGACGTCGCCAGGCCCAGTTCTTCGGCCGCCAGGCGGCGGATGCCCTCGCGGTTCATGGTCAGCCAGGCAGCGCGCGCCGTCGGAATGACGGTGACCGTGCCGGCCTGTTCCAGCGCGATCAGGGTTTCGGTGGCGATCGCCTCGATCTCCGGCACGACCAGGTGCGGCCGCTCCAGGGCGATCAGCGCGGCCAGGGCAACGCCGTCGGTCATGTCGATCACATGGGCGCGGTGCGCCACCTGCTGCCCCGGCGCATCGGCGTAGCGGTCGACGGCGATGACTTCGACGCCCAGGCGCTGCAGCGAAATGATGACTTCCTTGCCGAGTTCGCCGGCGCCCAGCAGCATGACGCGGGTGGCGCCTGGCGACAGCGGCGTGCCGATGCGAAGCGGGTTGCCGGCAGCGGGCTGCGGCGTAGTTGGTGCAATCGGTAAATTCATTTTTATAGAAGGATAGAAAGTCAAGTTCAAATGAATATTTATTGACAAAACGTAATCATTGTTGATTTGACGATACCAAATTCATGGCCATTTGGACAGTATTTATGGTGTTTATTTCTCGATGACTGAAAATTTTGCGTTGCATGGCGCGCAAAAAAAAGCCGCCTGCAAATGCAAGGCGGCTTTTCGGGATGGCTGGCAGGCGCCGGGGCGACCTGCCGGCGGTGATCGGGTCTGGAATCAGCCCTGGAAATTGGCAGCGTAAATGTCGTTGTCCTTGGTTTCCTTGACAAACAACATGCCGATGACGAAGGTTGCCAGGGCAATGACGATCGGATACCAGAGGCCGTAGTAGATGTCGCCTTTATAGGCCACCAGTGCGAAGGCAGTCGTTGGCAGCAGGCCGCCGAACCAGCCATTGCCGATGTGATACGGCAGCGACATCGAGGTGTAGCGGATGCGGGTCGGGAACATCTCCACCAGCATCGCCGCGATCGGGCCATAGACCATCGTCACGTAGATCACCAGGATCGTCAGCAGCAACAGCACCATCGGCTTGTTGATCTGCTCCGAATCGGCCTTGGTCGGGTAACCGGCATTCTTGATGGCGTCGCCCAGTTCCTTCTTGAAGGCCTTGTCCTTGGCAGCGGCGTCGTCCTTGGTCAGGCCGGCGGCGTCATAGCCCTGGATCAGCTTGTCGCCGATCTTGATGGTGGCGATCGATCCGGCAGGACCGGGCTCGTTGGCATAGTTCACCGATGCATTGGCCAGGACGGTACGGGCGATGTCGCAGGACGAGGTGAACTTCTTGGTGCCGGTCGGGTTGAACAGGAACTGGCATTTCGCCTGATCGGCCGTCACCGTCACGGGTGCCGACTGGAGTGCCTTTTCAAGCGCAGGGTTGGCAAAGTGGGTCAGGCCGGC
>JANXSS010000189.1 GCA_025356535.1 Herminiimonas sp. | reverse complement strand
TCCGAAAGTCTTCCGGAGATCAGCGAGCGTCTCTTCCTTGGTCATGCGCGGCCTATTGTTATTACTGGTCGGCCCGGAGGGAATCGAACCCCCATGATCGCTTTAGAAGAGCGAGGTCCTATCCGTTGAACGACGGGCCGAATGCTTCGCATTTTACCATGTGGAGTCGGTGAGAAAACAACGCCATATTCAACAGCTTTTCTCTCAGATTTCTCACTAAAAACTGCAAGATTAAGGGAATTTTCGGGGAAATTTGAGCAGTCATATCAACGTAAGTTGTTGATTTAAATGGTAAATCTTTCCAATTTAAGAACATGCAAAACTGCAAGCAAATCCTTAGAAGGCCGTTGCTCTATCCAACTGAGCTATGGGCAGGATGGCGGGAAATGAAGAGCCTGCATTATGCCTTCAACGGCCGGGTGATTCAATCCAACAGTGTGCGACAGGCGGTGCTTCGATGGCCTCACGCCGTCCCACCCTGGCCACGTGCCTCGAGCCGGCCGTCGCGCAGTTTCAGGCGTTGCACGCCGGGCGTGTTGATGAGGTCGCGGTCGTGGCAGGCCATGACCAGGCTGCAGCCCTGTTCGAGCAGCGTCGGTATCAGGGCGATCACCTGCTCGCGCGCGGCGCCGTCGAGGTTGGCGGTGGGCTCGTCGAGCAGCAGCAGGCGCGGCGACAGCACGCGCGCCCGCGCCAGCGAGATGCGCTGCTTTTCGCCGCCCGACAGGGTGGCCGTCGGACTGCCCTGCAGATGCAGCACGTCGGCCCAGCGCATGGCCTCCTCGACCAAAGATTCAACCTGCGCGGCGGCCATGCCGCGCACACGCAGGCCGTAGCCGATGTTCGCCGCGACGCTGCCGGAAAACATGACCGGATGCTGATGCACGTAGACGATGCCGTCCCGCATGACTTGCGGATACGGCGACAGCCGGCAGGCAGCACCGTCGTACGTGACCTGCGCCACGCTGGCCGGCTCCAGGCCGGCGAGGATGCGCAGCAGCGTGCTCTTGCCGCTGCCGTTGGCGCCGGTCAGTACATACGCATGTGCAGTTTCGATGGTGAGCCGCTCGATGGCCAGCAATGCGCGCTGGCCGAAGCGCTTTTGCAGGCCATCGACCTGCAAGAGCACGCTCATGCCGCGCCCCGCTGCTGCGGCAGGTCGCCCTGCACCAGCATCAGGGCGGCGTTGATCAGGAGTGCTATGGCGATCAGGACGATGCCCAGTGCGATGCCCTGGGCGAATTCGCCCTTGCTGCTTTCGAGCGCGATCGCCGTGGTGATGGTGCGGGTTTCGCCGGCGATGTTACCGCCCACCATCATGGCGCAGCCGACTTCCGAGATCACCCTGCCGAAGCCGTTAATGATTGCCGCCATGACGCCGAAGCGGCTTTCATGCAGCACGGTCTGCATGACCTGCCAGCGCGAGGCGCCCAGGGATATGGCGGTTTCGGCCAGGCGCGGATCGGTTGCCTGCACCGCACTGAGGGTGAAGGCGATCAGCACCGGCAAGGCGATCAGCACCTGCCCGGCGATCACCCCCGGCTGGGAAAACAGCCAGTGCAGGCCGCCCGCCGGCCCCTGGCGCGAGAGCATCAGGTAGAGCAGCAGGCCGATCAGGACCGTTGGCACCGACAGCGCCGCCTGCGCCAGCCACAGCAGCAGTCGGCGGCCGGCAAAGCGGCGCGTCGCCATGAGGTAGCCGGCCAGCACCGCCGGTGGCGTGGCCAGCAGCAGGCCGAGTACCGATGTCTTGAGCGAAATCCAGATGATGCCCCACAGTGCAGCGTCGCCGGAAACCAGCAGCCCGCAGGCAGCGCGCAAGGCGTCGAGCAGCGCCACGCCCTCAGGCGAGCCGGATCGAACGATCGACCGTGTCGGGTTCGAACAGCATCCGGTCCTTAGCCGTCAGCAGCAAAAAGTGCTTGCCGGTGCAGCGCGCCAGAAGCGCCATGTGCAGCTTTTCGGCTACCAAGTGGCCCATCTGCGTGGTGCCCGAGCGCGACAGCAGGAACGGAATCCCCATCTGCCCGCCCTTGATCACCATCTCCGACGTCAGCCGTCCGGTGGTGTAGAAAATCTTGTCGTCGCCGCGCATGTCATCTAACCACATGCGCCCGGCGATCGCGTCGACCGCATTGTGGCGGCCGACGTCCTCGATGAAGTACAGCAGCGTGCCCTCGGCATCGAACAGCGCGCAGCCATGGACCGAGCCGGCCTGCTTGTAGACCGATGGCTGGGTGCGGATGGTGTCGACGATGCGGTACAGCACCGACTGGCGCAGCCGCGCATCCGGATTGAGCACCAGCGCATCGACCTCGTCCATCAGGCCGCCGAACATCGAGCCCTGGCCGCAACCGGTGGTCACCACCCGCCTGGCGGTACGCGCCTCGATGTCGTCGATGCCCGCGCGCGTGGTCACGACCACGGCATCGACCTCCCAGTCGACCTGGACGGCGGCGATGTCGTCGAGCGAGCGCACCAGGCGCTGGTTGAGCAGGTAACCAAGTGTCAGCGCTTCGGGCGCGCCGCCCAGCGTCATCAACGTCACCAGTTCGCGCTTGTCGACATACACGGTGAGCGGCCGCTCGGCCGGTATCGCAATCTCGGACACGCGGCCGCGCTCGTCCATCACCTCGACCGTGCGGGTCAGGCTGATGACGGCGTTCGACAGTTGCGGGCGGCGGGCCATGATCTGGATGCGGTAGCGGTGCGGTAGCGGTGCGGTAGCGATGCGGGGTCGATGGGGCCAGGGCGCTGGCAGTGCGACCAATACCTGCCGGTCGCAAATCGATTGTTTACTGCACCGTGACGTTGATGCTTTTGCTCATCATCGGGCCATACGCCTGGTGCAGGCCGTTACCGAACTGCATGGTCAGCTTGTACTTGCCCGGCTTCAGGTTCAGGGTGGTTTCGGTCTGGCCTTTGCCAAAGTGCATGTGCTGCTCATCGACCGGAATCACGCTCATCGCCGGTACATCGTCGGCGTTGATCAGCAGATGATGATGGCCGGTCTCAGGCGTCATGGTGCCTGCCGGCTGCACCGCCATGCCGGCCACGCCGAACTTCACGGTGAACGGGCTGCTGACGACGGCGCCGTCGGCCGGTGCCAGGAAGGAAACCGATTGCGCCGGCGCCTGGGGCGTCGTGGTGCAGGCAGCGCCGGAGAGCGCGGCGGCAAGGATGAAGACTGCGCTGGAAATTTTCACGTGATTCCTTTGAAATGGTTGGAAGGCACCGGCGTGCCGGCGTGCAAAGTTTTGCATGATTGTCGCAATGTCGCAGCGGTGCCGCACCGGCGTTGCATCAACCTTGCAGCGCAGCGTCGTCAGGCACTGGCCGCAACGCGCTCAGTCGTTCTTGATGACGATGCTCGGGAACTTGCTCGACATGTCCTTGGCCTTTTCCGCCACCTTGATCGCGATCTTGCGGGCGATGTCCTTGTAGATCAGCGCCACCGGACCGTCCGGGTCGGCAATCACGGTCGGCCGGCCGGAGTCTGCCTGTTCGCGAATCGACATCGTCAGCGGCAGGCCACCGAGAAAATCGACACCGTATTCGCCGCACATCTTCTCGCCGCCACCGGCGCCGAAGATGGCCTCGGCATGACCGCAGTTCGAGCAGACGTGGGTGCTCATGTTCTCGATGATGCCCAGGATCGGAATGCCGACCTTCTCGAACATTTTCAATCCCTTGCGGGCGTCGAGCAAGGCGATGTCCTGCGGCGTGGTGACGATCACGGCGCCGGTCACCGGCACCTTTTGCGACAGCGTCAATTGAATGTCGCCGGTGCCCGGCGGCATGTCGACGATCAGGTAATCGAGGTCGCGCCAGTTGGTCTGGTCGAGCAGCTGCTGCAGGGCTTGCGTGACGATCGGGCCGCGCCAGACCATCGGCTCGTCCGGGTCGATCATGAAGCCGATCGAGGACACCTGCAGGCCATGGTTTTCCATCGGCTCCATGGTCTTGCCGTCGACGGTCTCGGGCCGGCCCGAAATGCCCATCATCATCGGCTGCGACGGGCCGTAGATGTCGGCGTCGAGAATGCCGACCTGCGCGCCTTCGGCAGCGAGCGCGAGGGCCAGGTTGACGGCCGTCGTGGACTTGCCGACACCGCCCTTGCCGCTCGCCACCGCGATGATGTTCTTGACCGTCGGCATCAGCTTGACGCCGCGCTGGACCGCGTGGGCGATGATCTTCTGCGTGATGGTGACCGTGACGCGCCCGAGGTCGGGCAGCC
>JANXSS010000172.1 GCA_025356535.1 Herminiimonas sp. | reverse complement strand
CTGCTTTTGCGAGGCGAACAGCAGTTCGTTGGAAATCGTCTGCGCCTGGTTCGAGGCCGACGTCACCTGCTCGGCGGTGTTGGTCACGCGTCCGACCAGGCCGCGCAGCTCTTCCACCGTGTAGTTGACCGAGTCGGCGATCGCGCCGGTGATGTCTTCGGAGACGGTTGCCTGCACCGTCAGGTCGCCGTCGGCGACTTCCTGCAACTCGTTCATCAGGCGCAGGATCGCTGCCTGGTTCTGGTCGTTTGCGCCTTTTGCAAGTTCTTCCTGGCGCAGCGCCTGGCGCCGCTGGACGTCGGCTTCCTGGCCGATGCGCAGCGCATCGATGGCGCGGCTGCGGTTTTCCTGCACGATCACGACGGCGATGCAGAAAGCGGCCAGCAAGGCCGTAAGGCCAGCGCCGATCAGCGCCCAGAACGGCCAGCTAACGCCATCCTGGTCGGCCCGGTAGGCATTCTGCAGGGTCGACAGCTTCTTCTTCAGGATTTCGTTTTCGGCAAAGATCAATTGCTCGCCCTGCTTGGCAGCGGTGAAATTCTGCAGGTTGCCGAGGATGCTCGCCACCGAACGCTGGTAGGCGGCAAACGCCGTCTGCAGCTCGACCAGTTTTGCCCGGGTATCCGGCTCGCGGGCGGCAACCAGGCGCAGCATGTCGTTACCGTTCAAAAATCCGTCGGTAATTTCGCGAAATGCATTGGTGTCCTTGCCGAGCAGGAAAGCGGTTTCCGGATTGACGCCTTCGGCGGTCAGGAATTCATTGGCGCTGCGGCCCAGGCGCTGGGTCAGCATCACCAGCGTGCCGGCCGCCGAGATTTCGCGCGGTGGGGCGCCACCCTGCACCTTCAGCGTGGCGATCTGTTCGGCCAGTTCCAGCAGCACCGGCGACTGCGTGTTGAGGGCCTTGAGCGTGGCGCCGAAGCCGGTCAGTTCGGCGCGCAGCCTGACGATGGTTGCAGCGGCCTTCTCGGAGCTGGCCCAGGCCTTCTGCACGTCCTTGAGCAATGGCGTCATCTGCGACGATGGCGCATCGACGGCGTGGCCCTGGAACTCGCCACCCTGCGTGAGCACAGTGAGGTCGGCGCTGAACTCGCGCCGGCTTTCGTCGAGTTGCGTGAAGGCGGCGGGATTGCCCTGGATCGCATTCGGCGCTGCCTTGCCGATACGCTGCGAATGCATCAGTGCGTCGCCGGCGATCTGCGTCTGCAGCGCAGTCTGGCTGGTGCTGCGCGCGTTGAGAAACGCAAACAGCGCACCCAGCAGCAGGGCCGCGCCCAGCATTGCCAGCAGCACCCGGATCTGCCGCGCGACCGGCAGGCCGCCCAGTAGCGGCAGGCGAAAGCCGCTGCCCTGTTGCGGCACGTCGGCGTCAGACTGCGCCTCGGCTGCGCCGACGCTGCTGCGCGGGCCGACGGTGATTGCCGACTCGAGCGTGCTCAAGGCGCCGCCGGCGGCCACTGCAGTGCGCTCGATGCGCGAGAAAAACGGGAATTTGAACGCCATTCTGACTCTCCTGATGAACTGCCTGTTGCCGTCATGCGCCGACCTGCAAAAACCGCGGATCGCGTTTTACCGCGTACAGGTCCAGCGTTTGCCACGGCACGCCGTCGCCGTCGATGTAATGCTGGATGCGCCGGCGCCGGTCGCCGGCGGGCGCTGTGCTTTCTTCCTGCGGCTGCATGTCGGCCACGTTGCGCAGGCCCAGCACGCGCGACACCAGCAGCCCGCCATTGAACGACAGGCCGGGTGCAAAGGCGATGATGCGGCTCTGCTTGTCGATCACGGTCGGCGCGCCGCCCTGAAAATAGGCGTAGTCCACTACCGTGATGAGGCTGCCGCGGATGTTGGTCAGACCCAGGAACCAGGCCTGTGTCAGCGGCACGCTGGTGATGGTGCCGACGGCGACGATCTCGCCGGCCTGCTGCAGATCGATCAGCCAGCGCGTCTCGCCGATCAGTACGCCAAGCTGGCCGGCGCGGGCATCGACGCCCCCGCGCGCTGCCAGCATGCGGTCGACCAGGCGGTTCTGGAACTGGCGCATGCGCAGGCGCCGCGCCGCCGGATCGGGTCGCGCCGATATTTTTTCCGGTACGGACTCGGTCATGTCTGGCTCCGGCGCAGGCAGGCGCTGGCGCGCTCAGCCAAGGGCGGCGATCTTTGCCAGCAATTCCTGCGGATCGACCGGCTTGACGATGTAGTCGCGCGCACCCTGGCGCAAGCCCCAGATGCGGTCGGTTTCCTGGCCCTTGCTGGTGCAGATGATGATCGGCACGTCCACCATTGTCGGATCGCGGCTGATGGCGCGGGTCACCTGGAAGCCGTTCTGGCCCGGCATGACGATATCCATCAGGATCAGTTGCGGCTTGTCGGCCTTGATCTTCTGCAGCGCTTCCTCGCCATTCTCGGCGGTCGACACCGAAAAGCCGTGCTTGATCAGTACATCGGTAAGGAAATAACGCTCCGTCGGCGAATCGTCGACGACCAGGATTTTCTGGATAGGCATGGGGATACGGCCTTTATCGGTTTAGGTCTGGCCGGCCAGCGCCGTATGCGCGCGCACGGTCTTGAGCAGACTGTCCTTGGTAAACGGCTTGGTCAGGTAGGCGTCGGAGCCGACCATGGCGCCACGGGCCCGGTCGAACAGGCCGTCCTTGGAAGACAGCATGATGACCGGCGTCGTATGGAATCTGGCACTTTTCTTGATCAGCGCGCAGGTCTGGTAACCGTCGAGGCGCGGCATCAGGATGTCGCAGAAGATGAGCGCCGGCCGCTGGTCGTTCATCTTTGCCAGCGCATCGAAACCGTCTTCGGCCAGCACCACCTGGTAACCGGCCTGGCCCAGGAAGATCTCTGCGGAACGACGGATCGTGCTGCTGTCGTCGATTACCATAATCTTCAGGCCGGCATTCTCCACTGCTGTCGTCATGGCGTCGTCTCATTGAACAGCGTTCAATATACGACCCATTCCCGGCAAAAGGCAAGATGCTTCAGAACAACATCAGGACTGTCCGGCGGCGTCGTGGTTTTTCCGACGCATCCGGATTCAGGGTTGCAATTTCGGCAGCATGGCCTGGCTTGCCGCCGGCGGCTCTGGCGTCGTGTGTACGCAGCGAGCGATCAGACGGCCACCATCTCGAAGTCTTCCTTGCGGGCGCCGCATTCCGGGCAGGTCCAGTTCATCGGCACATCGGCCCACGGCGTGCCGGGCGCGATGCCTTCTTCGGGCAGGCCGGCGGCTTCGTCGTAGATCCAGCCGCAGATAAGGCACATCCAGGTCTTCAATGCAGGTGTTGCCGGCTCGCCGGAGGGGAAATTGGATGTGGTGTCAATGCTCACGGCTTACAGCCCTTCAAGTAAAATGCAAAGTTGAACATCTTAATCCAGACGCCGTGCAAATCCAAACTTCTCCATTGATCCTGACCTTCGGCGTTGCCGATCCGGTCGGCGCCGTCGGCATCCAGGCCGACCTGGCGGCATTTGCCGCAATGGGATGCCACGGCCTGTCGGTGATCACGGCGCTCTTGATCGGCGACACCGCCCGCATCGAGGACGTGCAGGTCATCGACCCCGACTGGGTGTCCGACCAGGCACGCATGGTCCTGGAAGACATGCCGGTTGCCGCCTTCAAGGTCGGCGCCATCTGCAGCATCGAGGCCATTTCGGTGATCGCCGAAATCGTCTCCGACTATCCCGACATTCCGCTGATCCTCGACCCGTTCCTGACCGGCATGCCGGAGC
>JANXSS010000152.1 GCA_025356535.1 Herminiimonas sp. | reverse complement strand
CCTGATCTTGGCTAACATGCCCACTGTGATCACTCCCTGTCTCCCTGCTCAAACATTAAGCAGGTGATTCAATCACGTGGGTCAAATTTAGATGAAATTTATTGCTTTAAGTGGATCAGTTCTAGGCAATCGTCAACAGCGGTGACGGCAGTGCGCCCGTCGCACTGACTGCGGCGGCGGCGGCCGCGCGGCACCAGGAGCGAATTGCCAGGATGGCAGATTGCCGCACGATTGCGCTTGTCCGCAATGTGGACCTGTGGTTCGGCAGCGAGGCCGGAAAACCGGAGGATGCCGCGCATGACCGTGTCGTGGCGTGGCGCGAAATTCACGACAATATGGACGACGCTCAGCGACAGGCACTCAATGTGTTCCTGTGCCGGCTGACGGAGACTGCAGAGTACAAGGACACGCGGCTGCGTCCGCCTTTCTGCAAACGCATTGCGACTTTGCTCGACACCATGCAGTGCGACCCGGAACTGCGCGAGCGCTGCATCGCGATTGCAGATGATCTCAGCGATACCTGCGGCGACGGCGTGGCCCTGACCCTCAATCGCATCGATTCTGCACGCATCAATTGGCTTGCAGAAAACGGCAAGTTCGGCCTGGCAGAACTGGCGGCAATCAGGACAGGCATGTTCAGGCTGGAAATGCTGCAGGCCGTTACAAAGGAGAAGATGGTCTCGCTTCGGGCAAGCCTGGACTATGAGCCAGACGAAGTCGAGGTGATCCTCGGCTTTCAGACGATGCTGGCTGAGCGGCTGAAACTGCCGGGTGTCTCGGATCGCATGCTGTATGCAGGCGTGTCGCAGATCACCGACAAAGACCTGGAAGACGCCGTTGAAAAAGTCACTTCTCGTGAAAACAGGAAGGAGCACGTTGAATTCATCGCCGATTGGGAGCCGTGGCGCAAGGCGCTTGAACGCCTGTATCCGGAAAAATTCAGCGAATTGCATCGCCAGCGCGATGAAGATCAGCAAGAGATGTCGATTCCACCGCCCGGCTATTCGGATGTGGATTACATCCGCGAGTGCGAGGATCTGTTGAAGATGCATGCCGCGCGTGAAAAATTCTTGCTCAATAACCTCACGCGAAAATTCCTGGAAGGCCAACCGGCGCTGCATACCTGATGCGTCGCTTGGGCGGCACGCAACCGTCACCCGAGGATTGCGCTGCCGTGCTCAATGCGCAGTCTGAATGCGCAGTTTCTCCTGCAAGCAGGAGCTTTGATAGAGCGCCGAATGGCCGTGCCGACGACATTCGGGCGCCTGTGCCACAAGAGCTTGCGCGCTGCCCAGCGCCTTTCGCCAGGCTTGCCTTCAGACGCTGTAACGCTTGACCATCTGCTCCAGCGGCACCACCTTGATCTTCGACGCCTGGCCGCTGCAGCCGAAGGCGTCGAAGCGCTGCACCACCACGTCGCGGGCGGCCACGGTGGCATCCTTGAAGAAGCGGCGCGGGTCGAATTCACTCGGATGCTGCGCCATCGTGCGACGCATCGCGCCGGTCATCGCCAGCCGGATGTCGGTATCGATGTTGATCTTGCGAACGCCGTTCTTGATGCCTTCGACGATTTCGGCGACCGGCACGCCGTAGGTTTCGCGGATGTCGCCGCCGTTGGCGCGGATGATTTCGAGCCACTCCTGCGGCACCGAGGAAGAACCGTGCATGACCAGGTGGGTGGCCGGTATGCGCTTGTGGATCGCCCGGATGCGGTCGATCGCCAGGATGTCGCCGGTGGGTTTGCGCGTGAACTTGTAGGCGCCGTGGCTGGTGCCGATGGCAATGGCCAAGGCGTCGAGCTGGGTGCGCCGCACAAAGTCGGCCGCCTGTTCCGGGTCGGTCAGCAGCTGGTCGTGCGTGAGCACGCCGGCCGCACCCGAGCCGTCTTCTTCACCGGCCTCCCCGGATTCGAGGGAACCCAGGCAGCCGAGTTCGCCTTCGACCGAGACCCCGACGCAATGCGCCATCTCGACCACCTTGCGGGTGACCTCGACATTGTATTCATAGGAGGACGGCGTCTTCATGTCGCTCATGAGGGAGCCATCCATCATCACGCTGGAAAAACCGGAACGGATCGACGCCTGGCACACAGCCGGGCTGCCGCCGTGATCCTGGTGCATGCAAACAGGTATGTGCGGATAGGTTTCGATGGCCGCTTCGACCAGCTTGCGCAGGAAGACTTCGCCGGCGTACTTGCGCGCGCCGGCCGATGCCTGCAGGATCACCGGACTGTCGGTGCTGTCGGCCGCCTGCATGATGGCGAGGATCTGCTCGAGGTTGTTGACGTTGAATGCGGGGACGCCGTACTGGAATTCGGCTGCATGGTCGAGCAATTGGCGTAGTGATACGAGTGCCATGTAAGTCTCCTTGATTATTGTGATCGAACTGGAATGGGGTGAAGCAGGGCCGGCAGCTCGACGAAGGAATCGATGAAGGTGTCGGCGTCGAGCGCGGCCAGGCCGCCACTGCCCGGATAGCCGTAGCGCACGATATGGACCGGCATGCGCGCCGCGCGCGCCGCCGCCACGTCGACATGCGAGTCGCCCACCAGCACCGCCTGCGCCGGCGCCACGCCGAGCAGGCTGCAGGCATACAGCAAGGGCGCCGGATCGGGCTTCATCAGTGCAATCGAGTCGCCGCCCACGACTGCCTGCATGTAGCGCTCCAGGCCGAACGCCTGCAGCAGCGGCGTGGTGTAGGCCATCGGCTTGTTGGTCACGCAGCCGAGCCGAAAACCCGCATGCTGCAATGCCGACAGACCCTGCAGCACGCCGGGAAACAGGTCGCCGAAACGGCCGTTGGTATCGTGATAATGGCGAAAGAAGATGGCCTTGGCCGCATCCTCGTCGATGCCGGCCAGACCGGGCGAGGCGGCCAGCAGGCGCCGCACCAGGGTCGGCACGCCGTTGCCGATGAAGCTGGCGACGACGCCCGGCGACAGCGCCGGCGCGCACAGTTCGGCGAGCATCCGGTTCGACGCGGCGACGATGTCGGGCGCGCTGTCGACCATGGTGCCGTCGAGGTCGATCAGCACCGCCCGTGCACTTTCCGAAAACTGCAGGATCATGTCAGCCGCCCTCGCCTTTGTCGCCGACCAGGCCGGCGGCCGCATCGGCCATGGCTTGCGCGGTCAGGCCGAAATGCGCATAGAGCTGGTCGGCCGGCGCCGATTCGCCGAAGCTGTCGATGCCCAGCGCAATGCCGCCGTCACCGACCACGCCGCGCCAGAACCAGGTAACGCCGGCTTCGATGCTGACACGCGGCAGGCCGGGCGGCAGCACGAAGTCGCGGTACTTGCGCTCCTGTGCATAAAACACTTCCACGCAAGGCATCGACACCACCCGGGCCAGGATGCCGCGCTTGTCCAGGAACGCTGCCGCAGCCGAGGCAATGCCGACCTCGGAGCCGGTGGCGATCAGCACCACCTGCGGCGCGCTGCAGTCTTCCAGCACATAGCCGCCGCGGGCGATCTGTTGTTGCTGTACGGGCGAGCGCCGGTACGGCGGCAAGGCCTGGCGCGACAGGATCAGGCAGGTCGGGCCGTCGGCGCGTTCGATCGCAGCGCGCCAGGCGACAGCGGTCTCGACGCCGTCGCAGGGACGCCAGAGCCGGTTGTTGGGAATCAGGCGCAGCGCTGCGGCATGCTCGATCGGCTGATGGGTCGGGCCGTCTTCGCCCAGGCCGATCGAATCG
This sequence comes from Herminiimonas sp., assembly GCA_025356535.1. Classification (GTDB taxonomy): domain Bacteria; phylum Pseudomonadota; class Gammaproteobacteria; order Burkholderiales; family Burkholderiaceae_D; genus JANXSS01. The sequence continues at coordinate 2,169 of JANXSS010000152.1, read as the reverse complement.
TGCGTCAGCACGTGGATGACGCGCTGGCGCATGAGGGCCGCCATGCGGATCGCATTGCGCGAGTAGTCCGAGAACGTCATGAAGGTGCCGCCGTACGGTATGAAGCCGCCGTAGAGCGCCATGCCGTTCATCATCGCCGCCATGGCGAATTCGCGCACGCCGTAGCTCAAGTAATTGCCGGCGCCGTGATGATTGACCCAGACCGACGCCTTGACGTTGGTGAGGTTCGAACCCGTCAGGTCGGCCGAGCCGCCGAAGAATTCGGGCAGGGTCGCGCTGATTGCTTCGAGCACGATCTGCGAAGCCTTGCGGGTGGCGACTTTTTTCTGCAGGTCGCCTTCGGTTGCCAGCAGCTCGTCGAACGCCGTGCCGAGCGCCGCCGGCAGTTCGCCGGCGATGCGCCGCTGCAGTTCGGCCGCCTCGTGCGGATAGGCGGCTGCGTAGGCGTCGAAGCGGCCCTGCCATTGTGCCTGCCGGGCTGCACCGCTGGCTTTGGCATCCCATGCTGCGACGACTTCCGGCGGCAGCTCGAAGGCGGGCGACTGCCAGCCGCGGGCTGCGCGCATCGCCTCGATTTCCGCCTTGCCGAGCGGTGCGCCGTGCACGTCGTGGCCACCGGCCTTGGTCGGCGCGCCATGGCCGATGTTGGTCTTGCAGCAGATCAGGGTCGGCTTCGCATGCAGCGGGTCCTGCGACTTGGCGATGCGGATCGCCGCATCGATGGAGGCCGCATCATGGCCATCGACGTTGCGAATCACGTTCCAGCGATAGGCTTCGAAGCGCAGCGGCGTGTCATCCGTGAACCAGCCGGCAACGTCGCCGTCGATCGAAATCCGGTTGTCGTCATAGAACGCGATCAGCTTGCCCAGGCCCAGCGTGCCGGCGAGCGAACAGGCTTCATGGCTGATGCCCTCCATCAGGCAGCCGTCGCCCATGAAGACGTAGGTGTCGTGGTCGATGATGGCATGCTGCGGCCGGTTGAACTGCGCCGCCAGCATCTTTTCGGCGAGCGCCATGCCGATCGCATTGGCCAGGCCCTGGCCGAGCGGGCCGGTGGTGGTCTCGACGCCGGGCGTGACATCGACTTCCGGATGGCCGGGTGTCTTCGAATGGAGCTGGCGGAATTTCTGCATCTCGGCCATCGGCAGGTCGTAGCCGCTCAGGTGCAGCAAGGCATACAGCAGCATCGAGCCATGACCGTTGGAGAGAATGAAGCGGTCGCGGTTGGCCCATTTCGGGTCGGCCGGATTATGGCGCAGGTGGCGCCGCCACAGGACCTCGGCGATGTCGGCCATGCCCATCGGCGCGCCGGGATGGCCGGACTGCGCCTGTTCCACCGCATCGGCTGCCAGGAAGCGGATGGCATCGGCATTGGCCGTCGTCGTCAGTTTTTCCGGTGCGTTCATTATTCGCCCTCCTTGGAGGCCTGCATTGCGCGTTTTTTCCGTTCCATCATGCGCCAGATGAAGGGCGTGAAGATCAGCTGCATCGCCAGTTCCATCTTGCCGCCGGGGACGACGATGGTGTTGGCACGCGACATGAAGGAGTCGTTGATCATGTTGAGCAGATACTGGAAATCGATGCCCTTCGGATTGGCGAAGCGGATCACCACGAAACTCTCGTCCGGCGCCGGTATGTCGCGGGCGATGAAGGGGTTCGACGTGTCGACGCACGGCACCCGCTGGAAATTCACATGCGTATGGGCGAACTGCGGACAGATGTAATTGACGTAGTCGGGCATCCTGCGCAGGATCGTGTCGGTGACTGCCTCGGTCGAGTAACCGCGCTTTGCCTTGTCGCGCCAGAGCTTCTGGATCCACTCCAGGTTAATCACCGGCACCACGCCGATCAGCAGATCCGGATGCTGGGCGATGTCGATGTTTTCATGAATGACGGCGCCATGCAGGCCTTCATAGAACAGCAGGTCGGTTTCTTCCGGCAGTTTTTCCCAGGGCGTGAAAGTGCCCGGCTCCTGGCCGTAGGGTGCAGCTTCGCCATGGTCGTGCAAGTACTTGCGGCGCATGCCGTTGCCGGTCTCGCCATAGCTCTTGAACAGCGCTTCGAGTTCGGCAAACATGTTGTTGGCCGGGCCGAAGTGGCTGAAGTTCATGTTGCCTTCTTTTTCAGCAGCGGCCAACTTGACCTTCATTTCCTTGCGGTCGTAGCGAT
>JANXSS010000078.1 GCA_025356535.1 Herminiimonas sp. | reverse complement strand
CCTGGTCAAAGGCGGCCTGCAGGCGCTGCTGCAGCGCATCGTCGAGACCATGTCGGCGGAGCGACCCAGCATGCTGATCGTCGACGGCTTCCGCTCGGTGCGTACATCGGCCGCCTCCGACCTGGCGCTCGCCGAATTCATGCATGCGCTCAATTCGCTCGTCACCACGATGGCGTGCACGACGTTTTTGCTCTCGCCGGTGGAAGGCAACATCACCGATTCCGAAAATACCCTGGTCGACGGCGTGATCGAACTGGGCCAGCATGCGCAGGGCATGCGACTGATCCGCGAGCTGCAGGTCTACAAGATCCGCGGCGCCAACCATCTGCTGGGCAAGCATGTCTTCGAAGTCAAGGACATGGGCGTGGTCGTCTATCCGCGTTTCGAGGCGGTGCGCACGTTGAGCGCCTCGTCGCATGAAGCCTCGGGCGAATACGCCGGCACCGGCGTGCCGTCGTGGGACACGCGCATCGGCGGCGGCGTGGTCCGGGGTTCGATCACCTGCCTGCTCGGCAGCCCCGGTGTCGGCAAGACGATCATGGGCCTGCATTTCCTGGCAGAGGGCCTCAGGAATGGCGAGCAGTGCCTGATGGTCGGCTTTCATGAATCGCCATCGGCCGTGCTGCGCAAGGCCGCGCGCATCGGCATCGACCTGGCGTCGTCGGTCGCCGATGGCGGCCTTGCGATCATGTGGCAGTTGCCGCTCGAAGTGCTGGTCGACGACCTCGCCACGCGCATGTTTGCCAACATAAAGGAACGCGGCGTCACCCGCCTGTTCATCGACGGACTCGAAGGCCTGAGCAACCTGATCATGCATCCGGAACGGGCCCGTTCCTTTCTGGTTGCCCTGACCAGTGAATTGCGCACCCTCGGTGTGACGACTTTTTTCGCCGAACAGCTGCATTACTTCAAGAAGTCGGCGCCGACGGCCGAACCGTCCTCCTCTTCGCTTTATGAAAACATCATCCTGCTGGAGTACCTGGCGCATGACGAGGTGAACTACCGCCAGGTATCGGTGATGAAGCTGCGTGAGAACGACTACGACGGCGCGAACCGGCTGATGACGATCACCGACGCCGGAATGGTCGTCGGCGATCCGGTAGCGGGCTTGCGGCACAGGCTTGCGGAAAACGGCCCGCCGGCGGAGGCGATATGACCCGACGTCGATATCCTGCCGCTGCCAGCGGATGGAAAAAATGAGCGTCATCCTGGTGGTCGACGATGAAGTCGACATCACCGAGACCTACAAGATGCTGCTGGAGCATTACGGTTATGCCGTCGTCACGGCAAACAATGGCCTCGATGCCCTGGGGGTCATTGCCGAAACGCCGCCCGACCTGATCCTGTCAGACTGCATGATGCCGGTGATGGATGGCGTCGAACTGTCGAACCGGGTCCGGGCGATTCCGGCTCTGGCAAAGGTGCCGATCGTCCTGATGAGCGGCGCCCCGGAGTTCCACAACCTGAAGAAGAGTTCGCACGACGTCTTCCTGAGCAAGCCGCTGTACTTCGAGCGCCTGCTTGCCGAGATAAAGCGGCTGCTGGCCACCGGCTGAGGCCCGCCCGGACGGCAGGCGCGCGACCTGCAGCGCGTCATGGCCGGTGACGTTACTCCTCGACCTGCGGCAGCCGGATGGTGTACTGGCCCGGCTTTTCATCGCGCACGATGACCAGCATGTTGTGCTTCTGCGCGTCTTCGACCATTTCGCGAAACGACCGGTAGCCATAGGCCGACTCGGTGAACCCGGGCCTGCGCCGCTTCATGGTCTGCTTGACCATCGAGCCCCACATCTTTTCTTCGCCGCGCTCCGTGATCAGCGCTTCGATGGTCTCGACGATCAGGTCGAAGCCGTCCTGGCGCTTGTCTTCCAGCCGTTCCTCGTCGGCGCGTGCGTCCGGTTTTTCTTCGGGCCTTTCTTCCGGCTTTTCCTCGCCGCGCACATCGGCCTTTGCCGCCTGTGCCTTGCTGCTGACCGCGGCAACCGGCGCGCTGACGGTTTTTGCCGCGCTCTTGCGCGGCGCCGGCTTGCGCTTGGCCTTCTGCTCGCGCACCAGGTCGTCGTAGAAAATGAATTCGTCGCAGTTCGCGCTCAGCAAATCGGAGGTCGAACTCTTGACGCCGATGCCGATCACGTACTTGTTGTTCTCGCGCAGCTTCGACACCAGCGGCGAAAAGTCCGAGTCGCCGCTGATGATGACGAAAGCGTCCACATGCGACTTGGTGTAGCAAAGGTCGAGCGCGTCGACCACCATGCGGATGTCGGCCGAGTTCTTGCCCGACTGGCGCACATGCGGAATCTCGATCAGCTCGAAGGCCGCTTCATGCATGGTGCTCTTGAATTCCTTGTAGCGGTCCCAGTCGCAATAGGCTTTCTTGACGACGATGCTGCCTTTTAACAGCAGCCGCTCGAGCACGCGGCGGATGTCGAACTTGTCGAACTTCGCGTCGCGCACGCCAAGGGCGACGTTTTCGAAGTCGCAAAACAGCGCCATATTGGTGATTTCAGTTTGTCCTGCCATGTTTTCTTTCGGTTGACGAAGCGGTAACTGGCTTGCTACCTGCTCCGGTATGTGTGTGGATGCGGCTGCATGCAGCAGCCTACGTCGTCATCGGTGTGGCCGCCGCGATCGTGGCGATCACCGGGGTATGGTCGGAAGGCTGCTCCCACTTGCGCGGCACCCGGTCGATCTCGCAGGCCGTGCAGCGCGCCGCCAGCGCCGGCGACAGCAGCACATGGTCGATGCGCATGCCGGCGTTGCGGCGAAACCCCATCTGCCGGTAATCCCACCAGCTGAAGGATTTCGGCGGCTGCTCGAACAAGCGATATGCATCGACAAGCCCCAGGCCGGTGA
>JANXSS010000446.1 GCA_025356535.1 Herminiimonas sp. | reverse complement strand
GCCGCCACCGGAGCCGATGGATTGATAATTCAAGCCGTTGCCGGAAGCCTTCTTGTACGCTTCCGCCCACTTGGCGTAGATTGGGTAAGGAAATGTCGCGCCGGCGCCGGTCAGGTCGGCCGCGTGCACGACGGATAGTGCCAGTGCCGCCAGCGTTGCAACAGTCAGGGTCCTGATCGTCTGGTTCATTCGCATGCTTGCTCCTAAGTTGAGGAAATTACCGCAGAGCGAACTGTAGCGGCGAATTATGACAGCTTTATGACGACGAAAAACCCTGTTCATGATTGTAACAATCCGGTTCATAAATGGTATTAGGCAAGTTTTTTCTGTCATCAACTTGTCATAATGGCCTTCTAGACTTGTCGGCGAATCGACTCGGTAAAAAAATGTCCAAAAAAGAAAAACCATCCGCGACAGTGCCTGCAGTCAAGGCAAACGCCGGCGCGACGCAACTGTTTCTCAACCGCGAGCTGTCGCAACTGGCGTTCAACCGCCGGGTACTGGCGCAGGCGGAAGACCCGCGCATTCCCCTGCTCGAGCGGCTGCGCTACCTGTGCATCGTCAGCAGCAACCTCGATGAATTCTTCGAAGTGCGGGTCGCCAGCCTGCTGGCGCAAAGTCGCATCGACGGCGACCTGCACGAGCCGCCGGTGCTGGAACAGGCCAGCATCGAATGCCACCGCCTGATCGATGACCAGTACGGCATCCTGAATCGCCATGTGCTGCCGGAACTGGCGGCAGCCGGCATTCATCTGCTGCGCCACCAGGAACGAAACGATGCGCAGCGTGCCTGGGTCAAGGATTTTTTCGAACGCGAAGTGCGACCGCTGCTCACGCCCATCGGCCTGGACCCGGCGCATCCGTTTCCACAGGTGGTCAACAAGAGCCTGAACTTCATCGTCGAACTGTCGGGCAAGGATGCCTTCGGCCGCGGCACCGCAATCGCGATCCTGAAAGCGCCGCGCGTGCTGCCGCGGGTGATACGCCTGCCCGATGCGCTGTCGGACAACCAGGGCGTCGAACTGTGCCTGTTGTCGTCGGTCATCCATGCGCATGTCGCCGACCTGTTTGCCGGGCGCGAGGTGCTGGCCTATTCGCAATTCCGCGTCACCCGCAACAGCGACCTGTGGGTCGACGAGGAAGAGGTCAAGAACCTGCGCCAGGCCTTGCAAAGTGAATTGCAGAGCCGCCAGTTCGGCGTCGCCGTACGGCTCGAAGTGGCGGTGAACTGTCCGCCGCATCTGTCGCAGTTCCTGCTCGACCAATTCTCGATCAATCGCAACCGCCTGTATGCGGTCGACGGCCCGGTCAACATGGTGCGCCTGTCGGAACTGATCGAGCATGCCGACCAGCCGGCGCTGCGCTTCCCGGTCTTCACGCCGAAGTTTCCGCCGCAGCTGGCAGGCGGCGACCAGTTCGCCGTGCTGCGCAAGTCCGACGTGCTGCTGCATCATCCGTTCCAGTCGTTCCAGCCGGTGGTGGACTTCGTGCGCAATGCGGCAAACGACCCGAACGTGCTGGCGATCAAGCAGACCATCTACCGCACCGGCATGAATTCGGACCTGATGGAGTCGCTCATCACGGCGGCGCAACGCGGCAAGGAAGTCACGGTGGTGGTCGAACTCATGGCGCGCTTCGACGAAGAAGCCAACATCAACTGGGCCGACCGGCTCGAGCGGGTCGGCGCCCAGGTGGTCTACGGCGTGGTCGGCATGAAGACGCATGCCAAGCTGGCACTGGTGATCCGCCGTGAAGAAGGCCAGCTGCGCTACTACGCGCACCTGGGCACCGGCAACTACCATCCGACCACGACCAAGCTCTATACCGACTTTGGCATGCTGACGGCAAACGTCGCGCTGGCGATGGAAGCCAATGAAATCTTCATGCACCTGACCAGCCTGACCAAGCCGAAGAAACTGCAGCATCTGTGGCTGGCGCCTTTTACGCTGCAAAAGGAATTCATCCGCGCCATCCGCAACGAGGCCGCCATCGCCCGCGCCGGCCGGCCCGCGCGCATCATTGCAAAAATGAACGCCCTGCTCGACGAATCGGTGATCCGCGCCCTGTATGCCGCCGGCGCCGACGGCGTCAAGATCGACCTGATCGTGCGCGGCGCCTGCGCCTTGCGCCCGGGCGTTCCGGGGCTGTCGGAAAACATCACCGTGCGCTCGATCGTCGGCCGCTTCCTGGAGCACAGCCGGATTTTTTATTTCCGAAACGACCTGGCGCATGACGTCTACCTGTCGAGCGCCGACTGGATGAACCGCAATCTGTTCCGGCGCATCGAAGTGGCTTTCCCGATTCTCGACAAGGCGCTCAAGAAACGCATCATGAGCGAAGGACTGATGCCCTACCTGAAAGACAACCAGAATGCCTGGCAGCTCGATGGACAAGGCGCTTATCATCGCAAGCGGCCGACTGCGCGCCAGGCCGCCTTCAGCGCGCAGCAGTTTCTCATGACGCGCTTCGGCAGCGCGCCTGCGCCGGACGAACCGTCCGCGCAGGCGACGACGGGGGAATGACCGGATGGACCTGATTCTATGGCGTCATGCCGAAGCCGAACCGGGCGAGCCTGACGACGCCCGCGTGCTGACGGCAAAGGGCCACAAGCAGGCCTGGAAAATGGCCGAATGGCTCGATGCGAATCTGCCGAGCAGCTGCCGCATCCTGTCGAGTCCGGCGCTGCGCGCCGTCCAGACGGCCGACGCGCTCGGGCGCAAGTTCAAGCGTCTCGATGCGCTGGCAACCGATGCGACCGTCGACGGCATGCTGCAGGCGATCGACTGGCCCAACGGACGCGATCCGGTGCTGGTCGTGGGCCACCAGCCGACCCTGGGTCAACTGGCCGCGCGCCTGATCGGCGGCAGCCAGCAGGACTGGACGATACGCAAGGCAAACGTCTGGTGGATCGCGCAGCGTACCGGCGAGAACGACGACGACCAGCTGCAGGCGCGCGACTGCTACCTGCGCGCGGTCATGGCGCCGGACCTGCTGCGCAAGTGATTCCGGATGCGCCCTACAGCGCCAGCAGCAGCGAAATCACGTAGAGCACGAGCCCGACCAGTCCGCCGACGATGGTGCCATTGATGCGGATGTATTGCAGGTCGCGGCCGACATAGAGTTCGAACTTGCGCGAGACGGTTTTCGCGTCCCAGGTCTGGATGACGCGCCGCACCAGGTCGGCGATCAGCACACAGCGGGCGACGATGACTTCTGTTGCGAAACCGGCCAGCCAGCCGTTGAGCCTGGTGCGCACCGCCTGGTCCTCGGCCAGCGCTGCGCCGAAGGCCTGCAGGCCGCGCTCAAGGCGGGCGACGGCATGCGAATCGGCCGAGGCCACGTCATCGAGGACCCGCTGCTTGATGTCGCGCCAGACCTCTTCCGAATAAGCCTTGAAGAGCGGATGCTGCACGGTGCCGGCAATGAATGCGGCAATCTTCGCTTCGAACTCTGGCGCGGTGCGCAGCTTCATCACCAGGTCGTCCAGCGCTGCCTGAAAGCGCAGCCGCCAGTCGCTGTCGGCCTCGCCCATCTGCGCCAGAAAGTCTTCGAGTTCCTGCAGCAGGCTGTTGAAGAAGCGCTCGTCGACCGACTTCGGAATCCAGCGCGGGCTGCGCTCATGGATCTTCTGGCGGATCAGCGGCTTGTGGTTTTCGAGCGCGGCGGCGCCCATGCGGATGAGATGATCGAACAATTGCGCATGATGCTGTTCGGCGATCAGGATGCTGACGATGTCGGCGGCGAAGGGGCCGAAGCGGATGGTGCCGAGCATGCCGGCAGCGCGGCGCTGCAGGAAGCGGCCGACCTCGTCATCCTCGATCATGCGCAGCACCGCCGGTATCAGGCCCACCATCTGGGTTGCAACCGCGCGGCTGTTGTGGGGCGCGGCCAGCCAGTTCGCCGCAACGCCGGCAAAGTCGATCGGCGCGAGTTCGGCGGCGATCACCTCCTTGGTCAGGAAATTATGTTCCAGGAAATTGGCTACGCTCGCGCCGATCCGGTCCTTGTTGCGGGGAATGATGGCCGTGTGCGGAATCGGCAATCCGAGCGGTGCCCGAAACAGCGCGGTGACGGCAAACCAGTCAGCCAGTGCGCCGACCATCGCTGCCTCGGCAAAAGCGGCGACGAAGGCTAGCCAGGGTGCGCGCGGTTGCAGCAGACGGGCGGCGACGAAAACACCTGCCATGAAAACCAGAAGACCGGTGGCAAGCCGGCGCATGCGCGCCAGTTGCCGCTCCTGTTCCAGTTCGCGCGGGTCAATGCTGCTTCACGCTGTCTTTGAGCGCGTGCCGCACGTTCTTTGCCACCAGTATCGGCAGAAAGTCATGCACGGTCGCATGCACTTTCAGACGCGCCAGCATCTGTTCATAGAGTGGCGCGATCAGCTGGACCGGGTAGGCGATTTCCTCGGCCAGCCGCGCCATGTTGTGCAGGTGGCGCGAGCGATCGTTGTCGTCCTGGTAAAGCGGTGCGTGATGGGCGCGACTGTCGGAGGCGACATGCGCCGTCGTGTGCAGTCCGGCCGGTGAAGCGGCGGCGACAGGCTGATCTGAAAAGGCTTGCATGGAAGCTCCAGAGTAGATGACGGTGTCGCCACTTATCGCTGCCGTCCGGGTGACATGCCTGGCACTGCCGTGCCGCATGGCGTGATGTCGCCTTGTTACATTACTGGCAACCGACACCACCATGTTAGGCGAAATCTTTGAAATTTCATTGTCAGACAACTAATCTGCTGAAAATTTATTCGCGATATTTCAGGATGCGGCATGACCAACCGGTCAGGTCTTCTTGACGCGGCCTGACTTAATGGGAGCCAATGCTGCAAGCAGGTCCTTCAGGGCGACGATTTCAAGGCGGGCAACGAGCGCGATGCCCACACGCAGCAGCTCGCTTTTCTTGACCTCGTAGTCCGCTTCCAGGCAGGCTTGCTTCAGCGCGCCCAACAGTGCGTACTCGGCTGCCGACATCGTGAAACTGTCGCGTACCAGCCGCGGTTTGCGGACCTTTTCCGTCACTTCGGTCAGTGTGGTGCCAGGAGCAGCCGTCGCGACCGCGCTGACCTGGACGTCCGTGCCCGGCTGCGTGGCCGGACCGGCACGACCAGGCTTCTTGACGGACGCGGCCTTCCTGGCGGCGACTTTCTTTACTGCCGGTGGTGGCGTTGCTGCCGCAGTTTTGGTGCGGGCTGCCGAAGCGGCTGCCCGGGTCCGTGGCGCGGCTGTTTTTGCTGCGCCGGCGACCGGTCGCGGTGATGCTGTTTTCTTGCTGATCATTTATATTTTCCTGGTGAGTCAAAACGCGTCACGTTCAACGATCCGCTGTCAAATCCGGCCACATCACACTGGCCGGACCGCAAATTCAATACCGGCTTCATGCCAGCAGTCCTGCTCTTTCTTCATCCAGAAGGCAACGGTCGGATGGCGTGCCACCCAATCGGTTTCAAGCTCCATTTCGATGCGGTTCTTCATCTTCAGCCGCAGTTGCGCGCCTTCCGGATCGAGCCGGGCGTGCGAAAACAGCACCGCCAGCCGCAACGCCAGCACCGCGCGCGCAAATTCCGGGTCCGCCAGGGCGTCGCCGATCTTGCGCAGGTTGCCCTTCTGCGCCAGGATCAGCGTTGCCATGGTGCGCTGCTCGCGCGTCGTGAAACCCGGCAGGTCGGCGTTTTCGATCAGGTAGGCAGCATGTTTGTGGTAACCGCTGTGCGACACGGCCAGGCCGACTTCGTGCAGCAGCCCGCTCCAGTACAGATGCCGCGTCAGGACTTCATCGCTCGGCTTCATCATGCCGAACAGGCGCACGGCGTACTCGGCAACCCGCTCGGCCCGGGTGGCATCGGCCTGGAAACGCTGCATGAATGCCCGCACCGATTGCTCGCGGCGGTCGCGCTTGGTGGCGCGCAGGTGAAGGTCCCATAGTACGCCCATGCGCAGGCCGGCTTCGATCGGCAGCAACACCTCGACGCCCAGCTCCTGCATGACGCCGATCAGGATCGACAGGCCACCGACGATCACGGCGGCCCGGTCCGGCTTCATGCCGGCCAGGACGATCTGATCGACGCGACCAAAGGCAATGAGGCGCCGGCGCAGTGCCTCCAGGCTGGCTGAAGTCAGGGTGCCGTCACCGATGCCGTTTTTTGCAATGGCATCGCCAATGGCCCGCAGTGTGCCTGAAGAACCGTAGGCAACGCTCCAGCGTTCCGGACGAAAGAGCGGCGCCGCATCTTCGAACAGGGATCGGGTCGAGACGATTGCCGCATCGAACGCGGCGGCATCGATGCGCCCGCCGATGAAAAAATCCTGCGAAACGCGCACGGTGCCGATGCTGAAGGATTCCACCTGCTCGATTTCCTGCGCGACGCCCAAAATCAGTTCCGTCGAGCCGCCGCCGATGTCGAGCACCAGGCGCCGCTCGCCGGGCGTGCTGACGGTGCTGGCCACGCCCATGTAGATCAGCCGGCCTTCCTCCTCGCCGGAGATGATCTCGATCGGATAACCGATGGCTTTTTCAGCCAGCGGCAGGAAGGCTGCGGAATTGCCGGCTATCCGGATGGTGTTGGTTGCCACCACCCGCACGGCACTCAGCGGATAGCCGGCCAGGACGGTCTTGAAGCGGGCCAGCGACTCGATTGCGGTCTGCATCGCCGCCTCGGTCAGGTTGCCCCGCGCATCGAGCCCGGCGCCGAGGCGAATCGGTTCACGCGCGCTTTTGACCACGCGCATGGTCTGGCCATCGTGCTGCGCTATGTGCAGCCGAAAACTGTTCGAACCCAGGTCCACTGCAGCAAACATGCCATCCTTTCGAGACGGTTGCGTCGACCTGTTGGCGGTCTTTTTGCAACGGCCTCAAGTATCGCTGTTTTCAGACCGGTTTTGTGTGCCGTGCAGGCAAGAAAATCGCAGGCAGCGTAATTTTTTACGTCATTCCAGCGCATCGACGAAAGTATCGACGACGGCGTTGCACAGCGCCTGCCAGGGCGGGCCGCCGGCCAGCATGAAGCGCTGGTTGATTTCCAGTTCGATGCCGATGTAATGATGCGCCGGATGGGCCAGGCGCAGCTGCCGGGTCAGCCCGTCACCCTTGCCCTGGTAGGGATAGTTGCGCCGCAGGCGCAGCGCCGGACAGCGCGCATGCAGGGCGTCACGCCACTTCGCGCTCAACGCCACTTCACCGGCCCGGCCGGGATCATACAGCCAGGCGACATCGGCCTGGCGCACGACGCCATCGAGTTGCGGCGTGAAGCTGTGGGACGCGACATGGATCACCCGCCCGCCGCCTTCGATGACGCCGGCCACTGCCGCCATGACTGCATCGCGATGCGGAAAATAGAATTGCCGGGCGATTTCCTGCCGCGCGGCTGCCGGCAGCGCCGCGATTGCAGGATGGTGCAGGCGCGGATGGCCGATCGAGCGGTTCAGGTCGATCAGCAGACGCGTCACCGTCGAGGCAAACAACGGCGCGGCGAGCGTTTCCGCAAGCTGGTGCGCAAGCGCGAGCGCGCCCGCATCCCAGCCGCGATGCGAGGCCAGCAACGCCTCCTGCGCGACAAACGACGAAGCATGGTCTGGCGGCACCATGTTGCCGCCATGCTCACAGGTGACGATGACGTGATCGCGGCGCGCGCCGGCGCTGGCAGAAGCGTCGCTCAGACCGGATTGCCCTGCGCATCGACTTCATGCGTGACGACATCGAAGCGGTCGAGGGAATTGCGCCCGAACGCCATGGTGATCGGCACGTCGCAGGCGTCGCGACCGCGCGCCATGACGACGCGTCCGATGCGCGGCGTATTGTGACGCGCATCGAAGGTCATCCAGCGCCCGCCGAGATAGGCTTCAAACCAGGCGCTGAAATCCATCGGCAGGCGCACCAGCGGCACGCCGATGTCGCCGAGGTAACCGGTGGTGTAGCGGGCCGGTATGTTCATGCAGCGGCACAGGGTAATTGCCAGATGCGTGAAATCGCGGCAGACGCCGGTGCGTTCGCGAAAGGCATCGCCCGCCGTGCGCGTGGACCGGGCGGCCAGATAGTCGAAGCGCAGGTGTTCATGGACGAAGTCGCAGATCGCCTGCACCCGCAGCGCTCCCGGCGGCGTGCTGCCGAAGCGGTCCCAGGCGAACTGCAGCAGCTCGCCATCGACGTCACAGTAGCGGCTCGGCAGCAGGAATTGCAGCGTCTCGGCAGGCAGATCGGCGACATCGTGCTGGCAGGCCGTCATGTCCATCTCGTCGGGCAGGCCGGAGTCGCGGATGATGGCCTGGGTGCGCAGGTTTATCTGCAGCGTACCGGGCGGACCGGGCACCCGCACCCGCGCGCACAGGTTGCCGAAGCCGTCGACATAGTCCTCGACTTCCCGCTGCGGCGAGACCGTGATGACTTCCGGCCCAAGCAGGTCGGCACGCCGCGAGGGATGCACCTTGAGCATGTAGAGCAGCGCCATGGGCGCGCTGACGGTCAGGGTGATGTCAAAACCGATTTTTATGAACATGTACAGATCCGATGGAAAACAAGCAGGTAGAAAACCGGTGTGACTGCACGCACGTGACACTACCGGTCGATCCGGCTACCCGGCGGCAGCGACAATCGTGCGCCCGTCTGCCCGACATGCAGCGACTTGCAGCGACTTGCGCACAGGTTCCGTATTGTTTCATGTTGCCGGCGCCTGCAGCGCGAGAATGCGCAATCGAAAGCATGAAGCGCGCGCAGGCCATTGGACGACCGCGGTAGCTGTTGTAACAGCAGCCTGCAAAAGCCGTGCCATTCAAGATGCGTTGGTGTCGGCCCGTTTCGGTGCAGTTCTGGCAAAAGCACTGCCATGTCGGCAAACCACGGCGGGCACTGCACCTGGCTGGCTGCACCAGCAGCAGGAGACGCCCGGCGAACGTCGCAAGATCAGGCGTGGTTGCAAACGTCACCGGCGATCTCATGCACGCCATGCCGGGCGGCACTGCAGGATGAAAAAACCTGGATTTCGTTAGCTAAAGATCCTTGATTCGCACCGTTTTGGAACTAAGGTAAGAATGATTTGTCGGTCTGGGCGAGCCAAGGCGCCATACAGTCCATGCCGGTGTCGTTCTTTCGTGAGAACCAACAGCTGCCACCATGACCTTTGCTCCACACGAATTCGAATCCCAGCGCCTCGCAGCGCTGGCGCAGTATTGCATCCTCGATTCGGCCGCCGAACTCGGTTTCGATGAAATCTGCACGCTTGCTTCGGAAATATGCGGCACATCGATGGCGATCATCAGCCTCCTCGATGCGCGTCGCGCGTGGTTCAAGGCAAAAACCGGATTGACACTGACCGAAGTCGATCGTACCGAATCGATCTGCGCCGAAACCATCCGCAGAAACATCACGTACGTGATCGACGACATACACCTCGATCCGATCTATCAAGATTTTTGCGTTGCCAAGGGCCGGTTGGGCATCCACTTCTATGCGGGCGTACCGATCCGCTCGCGCGAAGGCTTCCCGCTTGGCACACTGTGCGTGGCCGATCATGTCGCCCGCAAGTTGTTACCGGAAAAAAAGAACCTGCTCGAAATGCTGGCACGGCAAGTGGAAGTGCTGCTGGAGCTGCGCAGAAAAAATATCGAAATGACGCAGCACGTCAACGAGCTCGATCTTGCAAAATCCTCGCTGGCCGAGACACGTGACGCCATGGACATGACGCTTGCCGAACTCAGGCAATCGGTCGAGCAGACCAACCGGCTTACCCGCAGCAGGGCGGTCGCCACGATCGACGGCATCAAGCTTTCCCAATTCTTCGACACGGATTTTCCCGGGCTGTTCTACATCATCGACCAGCATGGGTTTTTGATGGGATGGAACCGCCATCTGGAAGAAGTCACCGGTTATTCACACAAGGAAATTCTACATCGGCCGGCAACGGATTTTTTCCAGACCGAGGAATTGAAGCTCCTGGTGCGCGACAAGATCCGGACCGTTTTAGAAGTGGGAAGCGCCGACCTCGAAGCAAATCTGCTGTCCAAGTCGGGGATAAAGATTCCGTATTACCTGACCGGCGCGCGGATCGAATTTCATGGCAAGCCCTACATTTCGGGAATGGGCCTCGATATCAGCGCGACCTATCGCTCCGAGGAGGCATTTCAGCTGCGCAATCGTGCAATGCAGGCAAGTATCAATGCCATCCTGATCACCGACCTCAATGGCGCAGTCGAATATGTCAATCCTGCGTTTGAAAAAATGACCGGATATACCGCGGCCGAGATTCTTGGCCGGGACTGCCGGATCCTGCAGGGCGATGACGTGCTGCAAGCCGAACTCGACAACCTTCGGCATGCCGTCAACTTTCGAACCGAAGGCAGTGCGGTCGTCCGGAACTATCGTAAAAGTGGCGAAATGTTCTGGAACGACGTGCAGATCGCGCCGGTCAAGAATCACGCCGGCGTCGTTACCCATTTTGTCGGGGTGTTAAACGACATCACACAATCGAAGCAATATGAAGGGGAGCTCGAACAAAAGGTGAATTTCGATCCGCTGACGCGATTGGCCAATCGCAATCTGCTGAAGGATCGCATCTGCCAGGCCATCAAACATGCACAGCGGCACAAGCAGATCGTCACGGTCGGATTCGTCGATCTGGACAATTTTAAAAACATCAACGACGGCCAGGGACATGACGTTGGCGACCAGGTGCTGCGTACGGTTGCCGACCGGCTGCAGGCCTGCATCCGGGCGCAGGATACCGTGGCCCGCTACGGCGGCGACGAATTCGCTTTCGTAATGACCGAGCAATCGAGCGAAGAAAACATTGCCGTGCTGATGCGCCGCATCCTCAGGACCATTGCACAGCCGTTTATCGTCGGCACTGCCAGAATTTCAGTCAGTTGCAGCATCGGGATCAGCCTTTATCCACGCGATGGCTATGTTGTCTACGTCTTGCTGCGCCATGCCGATACTGCCATGTATCGCGCAAAGGAAAACGGCCGCAACAGCTTCAGTT
>JANXSS010000445.1 GCA_025356535.1 Herminiimonas sp. | reverse complement strand
CAGCAGGATGGCATGCCAGATGCTGCGCCGGCGCGCCTCGCAGGCGCTGCCCCAGGCGACGATTTCATCGATGGTGCGCTGGCAGCCTTCGCACAGGCCGCTGCCCTGGTCCATGACGCAATGGCTGATGCAGGGCGAAGGCAATCTGCCCTGGTGGGTGTCCGGATCGAAGGCCTGTTGCATGCGTAATCCCGAAAGTCCTGGTAGTGAAAAAACCGGCCGGTTCATGCGGCCGGCCGTGTCAGCGCGCGCCGGGCGCGCCGGCACGGGTGTAGTTGGGGAAAAATTCCTTCAGCAGGAATGCCCGCAACGCCGGCTCGTACGCCGGATCCGCGTTCTGGGTGACCTGGCGGCCCAGCCGGCGCGACTCGAAAATGAATTCCCCTTTGCGGTTGGCGCGGATGACGCCGATCATCTTCGTCACGACGGCCTGTTCGATATCGACTTCGGTGCCCTGCTCGACATCGACCTGCTGCAGCCAGTTGCGCTTGAAATTGGGATTCCAGCCGCGGAAGGTGAATTCGGCCCGGTGCAGGCTGACGTTGCGCAGCTCGAAGATGCCACCGTTCTCCTCGCGCGCGGCGCCCTGGCCGCGTTGCGAGAAGGCGATGTTTTCGCGGGCGATGCGGTTGGCGCGTTGCGACTCGGTTTCGGTCGCCGCCTCGGCCTGTGCCGGGTCCTGCGCCTGCGCTTCGGCGCGGCGCTTGCGGGCGGCGTCGATGCGCGCGGAAAAATCTTCGGCCGGCGGCGCCGGTGCGGCCGCCACATCCGGTGCCGGCGCAATGTTGGGCGCCGGCGTCAGCGGCTCGGTTGCAGCCGCCGGCGGCTGCGGCGGGATGCGGCGCGGCGGTGCGCTGCGCGCCAGCAGCGGTGGCTTCGGCTGCAGTTTCGGCTTGCGCGGCTGGGCAACCGGCGGCTTCGGCACCGGTGGCCTGGGCTTGGGTTTCGCCACCGGCGGGGTGATCGGTTGCGGCGCGCTTGCCTCGGCCAGCGGGGCGATGTAGGTGATCGCATTTTCGCTGCCGGCCGACGGCGGCTTGGCCACCAGCGGATCGCGCACGATCAGCATCCAGATGCCCAACACGTGCAGCAGCACGGCCAGGACCAGGCCGACGCTGCGGGAAATGCGCTGGTGCGGCATGCCGATGGCCGATGGCGGCTGCGGCAGTCCCGATGCGGGCGCGAAGGAAAAAAAGCTGATCAATGCGGTTCGATGGCGGCGGTTGCTGAGACAGGGTGGCAATGGTGCCGTAGAACCGGGCCTGACAGTACCTGCGGAAACATTTACTCACAAGTACGGGCGTTCTTGCACTGCGTTGGAAAGCATCGGGCCGGCGGCCTGATCCATGGCCTGGTATTTGGCCCGGCATCCGGCCCGGTATCCGGCTCCGTAAAGGCCATACCTTACAACAAATCGCCATCCCGGTCAGGCCGGCCGGCCGGCGACACCTGCCGGCATGGCAGGCCGGTACGCCGCCAGCACCGCTGCAACCGGCTCAAGCCGCCGCAGCGTTACGGCGTTTTGCCGCCAGCGCATTGCCGGCGCGGCTGACGGCCGCACGACCGAGGAACTGCGAGATGAACTGGCCGGCGTCGACCACTGCATCGAGATCGATGCCGGTGTCGATGCCCAGCCCCTGCATCAGGTACAGCACGTCTTCTGTTGCGACATTGCCCGTTGCGCCCTTTGCATACGGGCAGCCGCCCAGGCCGGCGACCGAGGCGTGATAGATCGTGATGCCGGCCTCCAGGCTGGCATAGATGTTTGCCAGCGCCTGGCCGTAGGTATCGTGAAAATGCCCGGAGAGGCGCTCGACCGGAAATTCGCCGATTGCCGCCGGCATCACCGTTTTCACCAGCGCCGGCGTGGCAACGCCGATGGTGTCGGCAATGTCGATCTCATCGCAGCCGAGTTCGCGCAGGCGCCGCACGACGTCGGCCACTGCCGCCGGCGCCACCGCACCCTGGTAGGGGCAGCCGAAGGCGCAGCTGACGCTGCCGCGCAGGCGCAAGCCGTGCGCTTTCGCGGCAACCGCGACATCGCGAAAGCGTTCGATCGATTCGGCAATCGAGCAGTTGATGTTCTTCTGCGAGAAGGCTTCGGAGGCCGCGCCGAAGATCACCACTTCACCGACGCCGGCTGCTGCTGCCGCCTCGAAGCCCTTCATGTTCGGCACCAGGGCCGAATACACCACGCCGGGCCGGCGGGCGATCCTGGCCATGACCTCGGTGGACGTGGCCATCTGCGGCACCCACTTCGGCGAGACGAAAGAGGCTGCCTCGATGTTGACGAAGCCGGCAGCCGTCAGGCGGTCGACCAGCGCGATCTTGATTTCGGCGGGAATCGTCTGCTGCTCGTTTTGCAGACCGTCGCGCGGCCCGACTTCGACGATCTTCACGCACGCGGGAAAGCCCGATGCCGTGCGCGCAGCCGGTCCGGCGCCGGCGTCGATTCCTGTGCCTGTGCCTGTGCCTGTGCCTGTGCCTGTGCCTGTGCCTGTGCCTGTGCCTGTGCCTGTGCCTGTGCCTGTGCCTGTGCCTGTGCCTGTGCCTGTGTATGTGCCGTAAGTCGCCATCATGTTCCTCAGTATCCCCTGGCGCGTTCGACCACGCCCGGTACGTCTTGCCCTTGCTGCAGGCGGTTGATCTTTGCCGCGATCTGTCGCACGCTGTCGGCGCGCAGGGTGACGGCGGCGATGTGCGGCGTGATCGTGATGCGCGGCTCCTGCCAGAACGGATGGTCCGGCGGCAGCGGCTCCTGGCGGAACACGTCCAGCGTGGCGCCGGCGATATGGCCGGCCTGCACCAGCGCCAGCAGGTCTTCTTCGACCAGGTGCGCGCCGCGCGCGACGTTGATCAGGTAGCCACCCGCAGGCATCACCGACAGGTTGGCGCGGTTCAGGATGCCTGCGGTGTCGGCCGTCAGCGGCAGCACGCACACCACCACCCGCGAGGCAGCCAGGAAACCCGGCAGCGCATCGGCACCGGCGTGGCAGGTCATGCCGTCGGCCGTCTTTTGCGTGCGGCTCCAGCCGTGCAGCGGAAAACCGAAAGGCGCGAGCGCTGCGGCAATGCGGCTGCCGAGCACGCCGAGCCCAAGGATGCCGACCGAAAAATTTTCCTTTTCATGCGCCTTGACGAAGCGCCACTTGCCAGCCCTTTGCTGCGCGTCGAGCTGATCGAATTTGCGAAAGTAGCGCAGCACGGCATGGCTGACGTACTCGGCCATCTGCACGCCCATGCCAGCGTCGTCCAAGCGCACGATCGGCACGCCGGCCGGCAGGGCGTCGCCTAGCTGCAGGATCGCGTCGACACCGGCACCGAGATTGAAGATGCCCTTCAGATCGGTGCGGCCCTGCAGCATCGCCGCCGGCGGCTTCCACACCACTGCAAAATCGGCCGGCGCCGTATCGCCCTCCTGCCAGACACGCAGCTGCGCCTGCGGCAATGCCGCCTGCAGCTCGGCCAGCCAGGGTGCGGGATTGGCGTCGGGTGCGTGAAAGAGAATCTGCATTGCGGCGGCTTTCGGTTCGGGGCTGGTGTCGGTGTGTCGGTGTGTCGGTGTGTCGGTGTGTCGGTGTGTCGGTGTGTCGGTGTGTCGGTGTGTCGGTCAGGCCGCCGCGACGGCGTCGACAGTCGTGCCGGCAGCAGGTGCAGATGCAGGCGCCTTGAAGGACAACAGCGGCGCGCCGTCGGCGACCTGGTCACCGACCGCATACAGGACCGTGTCGACGACGCCGGCGTGCGGCGCGGCGATGGTATGTTCCATCTTCATGGCTTCCATGATCATCAGCGGCGCGCCGGCCTCGACCGCCTCGCCCGGCGCCACCAGCACCGCCACCACCTTGCCCGGCATCGGCGCGGTCAGCCGGCCGCTGGCCGCTTCCGCAACGCCGGCATGGGCCATCGGATCGGCGTACTGCAGCACGACATGCTCGCCCCGGTAGAACACATGCAGCAGCTCGCCTTCGGCCACGACGCTGCCGCGCACGATGTCGTCATCGAGGCGGATGGCGATTGCAGCGCTGTCGTCGGCGGCGTCCGCGCCCGACACCACAATGGCTTCGACGGCGGCGCGGCGCTCGCCATGGTGCAGCGTGAAGCCGTGCGGCGCATAGGCCAGCAGCAGCGCATGCACATGATCGCCGTCGCGCAACGGCAGGCGGCGCGCCAGCGTCGAGAGCATGCGCCAGCCGCTGGTGACGGCCCACGGATTGCCGGGCGACTGCGCCGCGCTTGCCTGCTCGCGCTGCAGGATGGCGGCGCAGGCCAGCGCCAGCACCGCCAGCGATGCGGCGGCCGGCGGCGGGAACAGCGCCGCATGATTGCGCTCGATCAGGCCGGTATCGAGGTCGGCCGTGGCAAAGGGCACGCTGGCGATCAGCCGCTTCAGAAAGCCGAGGTTGGTCGCCAGCCCGACCGCCTGGCAGGCCGACAGCGCCGCCGTCATGCGCGCCAGCGCGGCAGCGCGGTCCGGTCCCCAGACGATCAGCTTGGCGATCATCGGATCGTAGAAAGGCGAGATCGCATCGCCCTCGCGCACGCCGGCGTCGATCCGCACGGCGGCCGGGTGCAGGGCGCCGGGAGCCGACGTGCTGGCGCCTGCCCCGAGGGCAAAGGTCACGGCCGCCGGCAGGCGCAGGCGCAGCAGGCTGCCGATCGACGGCAGGAAACCCTTCTCCGGATTTTCTGCATAGATGCGCGCTTCGATGGCATGGCCGTTGATGGCCAGCGCGCCCTGCTGCAGCGGCAGCGGCTCGCCGGCGGCCACCCGCAACTGCCATTCGACCAGGTCCTGGCCGGTGATCATTTCCGTCACCGGATGCTCGACCTGCAGGCGGGTGTTCATTTCCATGAAATAGAAGGCGCCCTCGCGGCCGTCGCGGTCGGGCTCGGCGATGAATTCGACGGTGCCGGCGCCGACATAGCCGACCGCCCGCGCCGCAGCGATTGCAGCCGCGCCCATCGCGGCGCGCCGGGCGGCACTGATGTTCGGCGCCGGTGCTTCTTCCAGCACTTTCTGATGGCGGCGCTGCACCGAGCAGTCGCGCTCGAACAGGAAGACGCAATTGTCGTGCGTGTCGGCAAAGACCTGGATTTCGATGTGACGCGGCCGCTGCAGGTAACGCTCGATCAGCACGCGGTCGTCGCCGAAGCTGCTGGCCGCCTCGCGCTTGCAGGAGGCCAGCGCAGCGATGAAGGCAGTGCTGTCGTCGACCACGCGCATGCCCTTGCCGCCGCCGCCGGCGCTGGCCTTCAACAGCACCGGGTAGCCGATGCGGTCGGCTTCCGCATGCAGCAACGCCGGTGTCTGGTCGTCGCCGTGGTAGCCGGGCACCAGCGGCACGCCGGCCTTTTCCATCAGCGACTTGGCGGCGGACTTGCTGCCCATGGCGTCGATTGCCGAGGCCGGCGGGCCGATGAAGCACAGGCCGGCGGCAGCGCAGGCAGCGGCGAAGGCCGCATTCTCGGACAGGAAACCGTAGCCGGGATGAACCGCCTGCGCACCGGTGGCCAGCGCCGCGGCGATGATGCGTTCGCCCAGCAGATAGCTTTGCGCCGCCGGCGCCGCGCCGATGCGCACCGCCTCATCGCAGGCGGCCACATGACGGGCCTGCGCATCCGCATCGGAATACACGGCCACCGTTGCAATGCCCATGCGGCGCGCGGTGGCTGCCACGCGGCAGGCGATTTCACCGCGATTGGCGATCAGGATCTTGCTGAACATTGCAGCTTTCGGTTGGATCAGACGGTCGTGGTGGCGGACGCGGCTGCAGGCCTGGCAAGCGCCTGATCGGTTGCCTGATCAAGCGTTTGACCGGTGCCGACGTCGCCGTCGCCATGCAGGTCGCAGCGCGCGTCGATCATGTTGCCGCGGGTTTGCATGCCCAGCTTTGCCAGCAGCGCGCGGTCGTCGTCGACGTCCGGATTGCCCGTCGTTAGCAGCTTGTCGCCGTAAAAAATCGAGTTCGCACCGGCCAGGAAACACAACGCCTGGACCGCCTCGCCCATCTGCCGCCGGCCGGCCGACAGCCGCACCCGCGCCTTCGGCATGGTGATGCGGGCGACCGCGACCGTGCGCACGAATTCCAGTGGATCGAGCGGCTCGGTGCCGTGCAGCGGCGTGCCTTCGACCTGCACCAGGTGATTGACCGGCACCGACTCCGGATACGGCTCCAGGTTGGCCAGTTGCGCCACCAGACCGGCGCGCTGCAGGCGCGACTCGCCCATGCCGACGATGCCGCCGCAGCAGACCTTGATGCCGGCGCCGCGCACCCGGCCGAGCGTGTCGAGCCGGTTCTGGTAGTCGCGCGTGGAGATCACGTTTGCATAGAATTCCGGCGCCGTGTCGAGGTTGTGGTTGTAGTAGTCGAGACCGGCGCTCTTCAAACGTTCGGCCTGGCCGGCGCCGAGCATGCCCAGCGTGGCGCAGGTTTCCAGGCCGAGCGCTTTTACTTCACGCACCATCTCTTCGACCTGTTCGAGATCACGGTCCTTCGGCTCGCGCCAGGCAGCGCCCATGCAGAAGCGCGTGGCGCCGGCCGACTTGGCCTGGCGCGCGGCGTCGAGCACGGTTGCCAGCGGCAGGATCTTTTGCGCCGTCACACCGGTGTCGTAGCGGGCGGCCTGCGGACAGTAGCCGCAGTCTTCCGGGCAGCCGCCGGTCTTGATCGACAGCAGCGTGGCGAGTTCGACTTCGGTCGCATCGAAATGTTCGCGGTGCACCTGCTGGGCGCGGTAGAGCAGGTCATTGAACGGCAGGTTGAACAGCGCCAGGACGTCGGCCACCGGCCAGGTGTCGGCGCTGCGCGGTTCTACGGCGGGCTGGAAAGCGATCGGTTGCGATGACATGGTTGAGTTCCTGGTGAGATGATCGGAAAACGGCTAGGCGGCTGGCGGCGTGGCGGCGGCATCTGCCGCAGCCTGCACCGGCCAGTGCGCCAGAAGCGGGAAATTCAGGTGGGTGGCAGCCGCTGCGGCGTCGGCCACCGGCAGGCGCGGCACCACGCCCAGCAGCGGCGCCGGCAGGCGCTGCGCCAGTGCGGCGATATTTGCCTCGGCATGCGCCATGTGCGTGTCGACCACATTACAGACCCAGCCGGCCAGCGTCAACCCGCGCGCGGCAATCGCCTCGGCCGTCAGCAGGGCATGATTTAAGCACCCCAGGCGCAGGCCGACGACCAGGATCACCGGCAGGCCCAGCTGCTGCGCCAGGTCGGCGGTGGTGAAGTGGTCCGACAACGGCACCATGAAGCCGCCGACGCCTTCGACCACGACGGCGTCGGCTTTTTCCGCGATGCGGGCATAGCACTGGCGCACATGCTGCAGGTCGATGCTGATGTTTTCGAGCGCCGCCGCCACATGCGGCGCGGCCGCTTCGCGCAGCAGGTAAGGCGTGGCCAGCGCCGGCGACAGCGCCACGCCGGCAGCAGCTGCCAGGCGGTCGGCGTCCTCGTTGCGCAGCACGTGGTTATGCAGCACGGCGCCGGCGGCAATGGGCTTCATGCCGGCCGCGCGCACGCCGGCGGCGGCAAGCGCATGCAGCAACGCCGACGAGACCAGCGTCTTGCCGATTTCGGTATCGGTACCGGTGATGAACCAGGCGGATTTGTTC
Source organism: Herminiimonas sp. (assembly GCA_025356535.1). GTDB lineage: Bacteria > Pseudomonadota > Gammaproteobacteria > Burkholderiales > Burkholderiaceae_D > JANXSS01. Next base: position 18,315 of record JANXSS010000445.1, on the reverse strand, counting down.
ACGATGGCGTTTCGCTTGATGAAGTGGCAGAGGAGGCTGAGGCAGCGTCGAGGGCGCGCACCGCGACGACGAGGCGATCGAGATCGGGTTCTGCATGCGCAGCCGACAGTGTAATACGCAGGCGGGCGGTGCCGCGCGCCACGGTCGGCGGCCGGATCGCCGGCACCCAGATTGCCTGCGCATCGAGCGCGGCCGAGGCTGCCAGCGCATCGGCGTTGGCGCCGATGACGACCGGCTGGATTGCCGTAAACGACGGCAGCCGGCGCCAGTGCCGCAGCACCAGCGCGTCGTCGAAGCGGGCAATCAGGTGCGCCAGATGGGCGCGCCGCGCATCGCCTTCCGTGCCGCCGATGATGTCCAGACTCGTCAGGAGCGCATGCGCGACTGCCGGCGGCGCAGCCGTGGTGTAGATGTAGGGCCGGGCGCGTTGCACCAGCGTCTCGATCACCAGTTCATGCGCTGCGACGAAGGCGCCCGCCACGCCGGCGGCCTTGCCCAGCGTGCCCATGTAGATCAGCTGCGGCGAGCACAGGCCGAAATGCGACAGCGCGCCGCGGCCCTGCTCGCCAAGCACGCCGAAGCCATGCGCATCGTCGACGATCAGCCAGGCGCCGTGGCGCTCGCAGGCCGCCAGCAGCGCCGGCAAGGGCGCCAGGTCGCCGTCCATCGAAAACACGCTGTCGGTGACCACCAGCCTGGTCGCAGCGGTGCTGGCCGCCAGCAGCGCCTCCAGCGCCGCCACGTCGCCATGCGGAAAAACCCGCACGGCCGAACGCGACAGGCGGGCGCCATCGATTAACGAAGCATGATTGACGGCTTCGGAAAACAGCTCGGCGTCCGGCCCGCCCAGGGCCGACAACAGCGCCAGGTTGGCCATGTAGCCGGTCGAAAACGTGAGCGCGCGCGGCTGCACCAGGTTCGGTCCGACGAAGGCTGCCAGCCGCTCTTCCAGCAGCGCATGCGCGCGCGAATGGCCGCTGATCAGGTGCGAGGCGCCGCTGCCGGCACCATAGAGCGCGGCGCCTTCCTGCAGCGCGGCGACAATTGCCGGATGCGCGGCCAGGCCCAGGTAATCGTTGCTGCAAAAAGCCAGCAGGGCGCGGCCATCGACCGTCACGTGCGGCGCGCAGGCCGTCTCGGTGGTGCGCCGGCGCCGGTGCAGGCCCTGCGCCGCACGGCTTTCCAGCTGCGCCTGCAGTTGCTGCAGCAAGGCCGCGCTCATGCCGGCCCCATGACCTGGGCGAACACCCGCTGCGTGGCGCCGGCCAGGAACTCGACTTGGGTGTCGTCGAGGATATAAGGCGGCATCAGGTAGACGGTGCGCCCGATCGGTCGCAGCAGCAGTTCATGCGACAGCGCAGCGGTGAAGAAGCGGCGCGAAAACGTCGCCGCGTCGGCGGCATCGTCGACGACGGCATCAAAAGCCCAGATCATGCCGCGCTGGCGCACGTTGACCACCCGCCCATCCCCGGCCAGCGGCGCGAGTGCGGCAGCCAGCCGGGTGGCGGTATGCCGGTTGCGCGCCAGGACATCGTCTTCCCGGAAGATCTGCAGCGTCGCCAGCGCTGCCCGGCAGGCCAGCGGATTGCCGGTATAGGAATGCGAATGGAGAAAGCCGCGCGCCACGTCGCGGTCGTAAAACGCCGCGTAGATTTCGGGGCGCGTCAACACCAGCGACAAGGGCAGGTAGCCGCCGCTGATGCCCTTGGACAGGCACAGGAAATCCGGCCAGACGGCTGCCTGTTCGCAGGCGAAAAACGTGCCGGTGCGCCCGCAGCCGACCGCGATCTCGTCGGCGATCATGTGCACGCCGTAGCGGTCGCACAATGCGCGCACGCTCGCCAGATAAACAGGATCGTGCATCGCCATGCCGGCGGCGCACTGCACCAGCGGCTCGATGATGACGGCGGCGATCTGCGCGCCGCGCTGCTGCAGCAGGGTCTCGAGTGCGGCGGCGGCGCGCCGGGCGACATCGGCCGCCGATTCGCCGGGCGCCGCGCCACGCGCATCGGGACTGGCCACGACATGCACGTTCTGCAGCAGCGCGCCGTAGGCGGCCCGAAACAGCGGCACGTCGGTGACCGCCAGGGCGCCGAGCGTTTCGCCATGATAGCTGCCGGCCAGGCAGACGAATTCGCACTTCCCGGCATGCCCTGCATTGCGCCAGGCATGCACGCTCATCTTGAGGGCGATTTCGACAGCCGAGGCGCCATCGGAGGCATAGAAGCAGTGGCCGAGCACATTGCCGGTCATGGCTGCCAGCGTCTCGGAGAGCTGCACCACCGGCTCGTGGGTGAAGCCGGCCAGCATCGCATGCTCCAGGCGGTCGAGCTGATCCTTCAGCGCCGCATTGATGCGCGGATTGGCGTGGCCGAACAGGTTGACCCACCAGGAGCTGATGGCGTCGAGATAGCGGCGCCCGTCGGTGTCGTACAGCCAGGCGCCACGGCCGTGGCTGACCGGCACCAGCGGCACGGCTTCATGATGCTGCATCTGCGTGCAGGGATGCCAGACGCTGGCCAGGCTGCGCGCGACCAGGTTGTCGGTGCCGGAGGTGATGCTCACTGTTCTGCCTGCGGCGCCAGCCAGGACGGCTTGCGCTTGTCGAGAAAAGCGCGCACGCCTTCGCGTCCCTCCTGGCTGGCGCGGATGGCGGCGATGCGCCGGGCCGTGTCGGCAACCAGGGCGTCGTCGATCGGCGCGCCGCCGATGTCGCGCACCAGCCGCTTTGCCTGCGTCACCGCATGCGGGCTGGCGGCCGAGAGCGCGGCGACGATTGCGGCCACGCTGGCGTCGAGCGCATCGGCTGCCACCGCTTCATGGATGAAGCCGATGCGGTGCGCCTCAGCAGCATCGAAGCGCTCGGCGGTCAGGCAATAGCGGCGCGCCGCATTCTCGCCCATACCGCGGATCACATATGGCGAGATCGTCGCCGGTATCAGGCCCAGGCGCACTTCCGACAGGCAGAAGACGGCCGCATCCGACGCCACCGCGATGTCGCAGGCGGCGACCAGTCCCATGCCGCCGGCGTAGCAGTCGCCCTGGACTTTTGCCACCACCGGCTTCGGACACCGATAAATGGTGCGCAGCATGCCGGCCAGCTGACTGGCGTCGGCCAGGTTTTCGGCATCGGTGTAATCGGCCATCTTCCGCATCCAGTTCAGGTCGGCGCCGGCGCAAAATGCCGGACCGCTGGCTGCCAGGACGATTGCGCGCACGCCGGCGTTGCTGCCGAGCGCGCGAAAGGCAGCGTCGAGCTCGGCGATCATGCCCTCGTTGAAGGCATTGCGTACCTGCGGCCGGTTGAGCGTCACGGTGGCCAGCGTGCCGCTGGTCTGTATGTCGAGAAAGGTGTCATGCATGATTGTCTGCGCCTGTTGCTACATTCGGAAAATGCCGAAATTGGTCGCTGCGATCGGCGCATTCAACGCCGCCCGCAGGCCCAGTCCCAGCACGGTGCGGGTATCGGCCGGATCGATCACGCCGTCGTCCCATAAGCGCGCGGTGGCGTAATATGGATGGCCCTGCTGCTCGTACTGCTCGCGGATCGGCTGCTTGAAGGCCTGTTCTTCGGCGTCGCTCCAGGCGCCGCCGCGCGACTCGATGCCGTCGCGCTTGACGGTTGCCAGCACGCTCGCCGCCTGGTCGCCGCCCATCACCGATATGCGTGCATTGGGCCACATCCACAGAAAGCGCGGCGAGAATGCCCGGCCGCACATGCCGTAATTGCCGGCCCCGAAACTGCCGCCGATGATGACGGTGAATTTCGGCACCGCAGCCGTCGAGACCGCCGTCACCATCTTGGCGCCGTTGCGCGCAATGCCTTCGTTCTCGTACTTGCGACCGACCATGAAGCCGGTGATGTTCTGCAAAAACACCAGTGCAATCTTGCGCTGGCAGCACAGCTCGATGAAATGCGTGGCCTTCAGGGCCGACTCCGAAAACAGGATGCCGTTGTTGGCGATGATCCCGACCGGCATGCCGTGGATGCGGGCAAAGCCGCAGATGAGCGTGGTGCCGTAGCGCGCCTTGAATTCATCGAAATCGCTGTCGTCGACCACCCGCGCGATCACCTCGCGCACGTCGAAGGGCTTGCGCGTGTCGACCGGTATGACGCCGTACAGCTCCTCGGGGGCGTAACGCGGCGCGCGCACCGGGTGCAGGGTGGGCAGCAGCACCGGCGGGCGGTTCAGGTTGCCGACGATGGTGCGCGCCAGTGCCAATGCATGCGTGTCGTCCTGCGCCAGGTGGTCGCACACGCCCGACAGCCGCGTGTGGACGTCGCCGCCGCCGAGGTCCTCGGCAGTGACGACTTCGCCGGTTGCCGCCTTGACCAGCGGCGGGCCGCCGAGAAAGATGGTGCCCTGTTCGCGCACGATGATCGATTCGTCGCTCATGGCCGGCACATAGGCGCCGCCGGCAGTGCACGACCCCATGACGACGGCGATCTGCGGTATGCCGGCGGCCGACAGGTTGGCCTGGTTGTAGAAGATGCGGCCGAAATGCTCGCGGTCCGGAAAGACGTCGTCCTGGTTCGGCAGGTTGGCGCCGCCGGAATCAACCAGGTAAATGCACGGCAGGTTGTTTTGCGCGGCGATTTCCTGCGCGCGCAGGTGCTTCTTCACCGTGACCGGGTAATAGGTGCCGCCCTTGACGGTGGCGTCGTTACAGACGATCACGCATTCCTGGCCGGCCACGCGGCCGATGCCGGTGATCAGGCCGGCGGCCGGCGCGGCATCCTCGCCGCTGGCTTCCTTGTACATGCCGTAGGCGGCCATCTGCGAAAATTCCAGGAACGGCGTGCCGGGGTCGAGCAGCAGTTGCACGCGTTCGCGCGGCAGCAGCTTGCCGCGTCCGACATGACGCTTGCGCGCGACCTCGCCGCCACCCTGCGCGATCCGTTCCACCTTGGCCCGCAGATCGTCGACCAGCACCTGCATCGCCGCCGCATTCGCCTTGAAGTCGTCTGCGCGGACATCGAGTTTTGTCTCCAGGATCGTCATTGTTTTTGTGTCCTCGCTTTTGTCATCGTCGCTGTCTTGCTGCCGGTCGTGCTGCCTGCCTGCGCATCAGGAAAGCTGCCATCGACGTACCACCACGCGCCGCCTTCGCGCACGAAGCGGCTGATTTCATGCAGCCGCTCGGCGCGGCCGCCGGTCTTGAAGCGGGCGACGAATTCGACGGTGGCCGTGTCGCCGGCTGCCTCATGGCGCCTGATGTCGAGGCCGAGCCACTGCGTAGGTGCCTGCGCGCCGGGCTCGTGGTTCAGGCTGGTCATGGGCACTCGCGTCGTCGCATGCCAGCTCGCCGCAATGAAGGCATCGTCGCCCGCCACATAGGCGCTGTAGCGTGCCCGCATCAAGGCTTCTGCCGTGGCCGCCGGCGCGCCCGCATGCAGAGGCCCGCAGCAATCGCGGTAAGCCGCGCCGCTGCCGCAGGGACAGGCGGGCGCTGGCGGGTTGCGTGCAACGGCCCTGCTGCTCACGCAAGCGCCCGCGCAATCAGGATCTTCTGGATGTCGCTGGTGCCTTCATAGATCTGGCACACCCGCACGTCGCGATAGATCCGCTCGACCGGAAAGTCGCTCACATAACCATAGCCGCCATGCACCTGGATCGCCGCCGAGCAGACCTGCTCGGCCATCTCGCTGGCAAACAGCTTTGCCATCGCCGCCTCCTTCAGGCAAGGCAGGCCGGCATCCTTCATCGCCGCCGCATGCAGCAGCAGCTGCCGCGCCGCCTCGATCTGCGTTGCCATGTCGGCCAGCCGGAACTGCACCGCCTGATGCGAAAAGATCGGCTGGCCGAAACTGCTGCGCTGCTTTGCATACAGGAGCGCCGCATCGAATGCCGCGCGCGCCATGCCGACTGCCTGGGCGGCAATGCCGATGCGCCCGCCTTCGAGTCCCGACAGGGCGATCCGGTAGCCCTGCCCTTCTTCGCCGATCAGGTTTGCGGCGGGCACGCGGCAGTTTTCGAAGAGGATCTGCGCCGTGTCCGACGAATGCTGGCCGAGCTTGTCTTCCAGGCGGGCGACGACGTAGCCGGGCGCAGCAGTGGGCACCCAGAAGGCGCTCATGCCGCGTTTTCCGGCGGCGCGGTCGGTCACCGCAATGACGATGGCGACATCGGCATTCTTGCCGCTGGTGATGAACTGCTTGACGCCATTGATGACGTAGCTGTCGCCATCGCGCACGGCGCTGGTGCGCAGGTCGGAGGCGTCGCTGCCGGCATGCGGCTCGGTCAGGCAAAAGGCGCCGAGCATCTTGCCCTGCGCCAGCGGTCGCAGCCATTGTTCCTGCTGCGCCGCATTGGCGCTCATCATGCCGATGCTGCAGACCGGGCAGTTGTTGACCGAGACGATGGTCGAGGTGCCGCCATCGCCGGCGGCGATTTCTTCCAGCACCAGCGCCAGGCTGACGTAATCCAGACCGGCGCCGCCCTGCGCTTCCGGCACGGCCACGCCGAAGGCGCCGAGGCCCGCCAGCGCCTGCAGTTCGGCTGCCGGAAAATGATGCTCGCGGTCCCAGCGGGCGGCATTGGGCGCCAACTGCTCGCGCGAGAAGGCGCGCAGCGCGTCGCGGATCATTTCCTGCTCTGCAGTGAGGATCATGCCGGGCCGATCAGGCGCGCCGCGCTCACAGCATCTCGATTGCCATGGCCGTGCCTTCACCGCCGCCAATGCAAAGCGACGCCACGCCGCGCTTGCCGCCGGTCTTCTGCAGGGCGCCGATCAGGGTCACGATGATGCGCGCGCCCGAAGCGCCGATCGGATGGCCGAGCGCGCAGGCGCCGCCATGGATGTTGACCTTACTGTGCGATATGTCGAGTTCGCGCATCGCCGCCATCGGCACGGCGGCAAAGGCTTCGTTGATTTCATACAGGTCGACGTCGGCAACCGTCCAGCCGATCTTGTTGAAGAGCTTGTGGATGGCGCCGATCGGCGCGGTCGTGAACAGGTTCGGCGCCTGCGAATGCGTCGCGTGGCCGAGGATGCGGGCGATCGGTTTTGCGCCGAGCTTTTTCGCCGTCGATTCGCGCATCAGCACCAGCGCCGCGGCGCCGTCGTTAATCGAAGAAGACGATGCGGCCGTGATGGTGCCGTCTTTCTTGAACGCCGGTTTCAGGCTGGCGATCTTGTCGAGCTTGGCCTTCAGCGGCCCTTCGTCGCGGTCGATCACGGTGTCGCCGTTGCGACCCGACACCGTCACCGCGGCGATCTCGTTCTTGAACCAGCCTTCGGTGGTGGCGGCCTGCGCCCGTCGCACCGATTCGATCGCATAGGCATCCTGCTCCTCGCGGGTGAACCGGTAGGTCGCCGCGCACTCTTCGGCAAAGGTGCCCATCGAGCGGCCGCCACCCTTCGCATCGCGGTCGTAGGCATCTTCCAGGCCGTCGTACATCATGTGGTCGAGCAGCATGCCATGGCCGATGCGATAGCCGCCGCGCGCCTTCGGCACCAGGTACGGCGCATTCGTCATCGATTCCATGCCGCCGGCGACCACCACCTCGTTGCTGCCGGCGACGATCGAATCGAAGCCGATCATCGCCGCCTTCATCGCCGAGCCGCACATCTTCGACATCGTGACAGCCCCGGCCGACACCGGCACGCCGGCCTTGATCGCGGCTTGCCGCGCCGGCGCCTGGCCCTGCCCCGCCATCAGGCAGTTGCCGAACAGGACCTCGTTGACCTGGTCGGGTGCGATGCCGGCGCGCTCGATGGCGGCGCGAATGGCAACGGCGCCCAGGTCATGCGCGGAAAGGGATGAAAAGTCGCCCTGGAAGGCGCCCATCGGTGTGCGTGCGGCGCCGACGATTACGATTGGATCCTGCATGGCTGTCTCCTGAAATTGTTCTGAAAGATTCGACTACGCCGCCTGGATCGACCAGGTGGCATGCGGCACGGGGACGCTCTGGCCGGCGCTGCTTGCCGGATTGCTGAAGCGGCATTGCTGCGGATACGGATAGACGTCGTCGACCTGGCCGTCCATTATCCGCTCTTTGCGGCCCTGCCAGAACTGCTGCGTGAGCAGGTCGGCATGATGGGCCATGAAATACTTGCGCACGTTGTCATTGCCGAGCAAAAAAGTGCCGAACTGCTCCGGAAAGACATCGTTCCTGGCAATCGGATACCAGGGCTCGGACGCCATCTCGTCTTCTTCATTCCTGGGCTGCGGAATCGTGCGGAAATTGCAGTCGGTGATGTATTCGATCTCGTCGTAATCGTAGAACACCACGCGGCCGTGGCGGGTGACGCCGAAATTCTTGTAGAGCATGTCGCCGGGAAAAATGTTCACGCCCACCAGTTCCTTGATGGCGTTGCCGTATTCGACGATGCCGTGTTCGAGCGCCGCCTGGTCGCCATTCTGTTCGGCGGCCGACAGCCACATGTTCAGCGGGATCATGCGCCGTTCGATGTACAGGTGCCGGATCACGATGTTGTCGCCGTCTTCCTCGACGATCGAGGGCGCCACCTCTTTGAGTTCGGCCAGCAGTTCCTCGCCAAAGCGGCTGCGCGGAAAGGCAACGTCGGAATATTCGAGCGTGTCGGCCATGCGACCGACGCGGTCGTGGTTTTTCACCAGCAGGTATTTTTCCATCACGATGGCGCGGGTGGTTTCCTTCGGCGCCGGAAAGTGATCCTTGATGACCTTGAAGACATACGGAAACGACGGCAGCGAAAACACCACCATCACCAGCCCGCGGATGCCGGGCGCGGCTTCGAAGCGGTCCGAGGAATGCCGCAGGTGGTGCAGGAAGTCGCGGTAGAACAGCGACTTGCCATGCTTTTGCAAGCCGAACATGGTGTAGATCTCGCTGCGCGGCTTGGTCGGCAAAAGGGTGCGCACGAACTGCACGTAGGCCGAGGGCACTTCGATGTCGACCATGAAGTAGGCGCGGGTAAAGGAAAACAGCACCGTGATCATCCTGGTGTCGAACAGGACGGTATCGAGCACCAGTTCGCCGCGCCGGTTGTGCAGGATCGGCACGACGAAGGGATATTCGCGGTTGCCGTTGATGCCCTTGCCGACCAGGTAGGCGCCCTTGTTGCGGTAGAACAGCGACGACAGCACCTGGATCTGGTGATTCGGCTCCGGCTCGGCGTCGCCGAAGATGGTTTTGAGGCGCGCTTCCACCAGCGCCACGTCGCGATCCAGATCAGCGAAGGGCCGCTGGAGCTGGAGGTTGGTGACGACCCGCTTGATCGAATAGAACAGGCCGTCCTTCGACGGGTAATACACCCGGTAGGTCGGCACCGGTTCTTCGTTTTCGATGTACTCGGTGGAGATCGCCGGCCGCACGAAAATGAAGTCGTTGTGAAAATACGCCCGGTGCAGGATCTTGCAGCAGACCGAGTTGAAGAAGGTCTCGGCCAGTTCCGGCTGCTTGTGGTCGGTCAGCAGACCGATGTAATGCAGCTTCACTTCGCGCCAGACGTCATCAGTCAGTTCGTCGGCGGCGTATTCATCTTCCAGCAGCGCCACGCATTCGCGCACCCGCTTGTCGTAGTAGGAAATCCGCTCGCGCAGCTCGGCCTGGGCGACCTTCCAGGTGCCGGCCTCGAAATGCTGCTTGGCGCGCCGGCTGGTTTCACGAAACAGCCGGTAATGCTTGTCGAAGCCGTCGACGATCATGCGGGCGATGTCGAAGGCGATCTGCGACGACAGCAGCTTGGGGAAATGCGCGGAATTGTTCATGTGCTTTTCAGTCGGCGGGGGCAGGCAGGTGAGCGCGGCGCAGCGGCTACAGGTCGAAACGCTGCTGCAAAGACGCTAGTGTAGCCAGATCGACGCCGATGCCGCCACAGACAATGAAAAGCGGCCGGCGAAAACGCTGCAGTACCGGCAGATCGCGGTAGGCCACGGCCAGTGCCGCGCCGCAGGCCGGCTCGACCAGCATGCGCAGGTCCGCCGCAAAGCGCAGGCAGGCCTCGACCGCATCGGCGTCGGTCACCACCACGCTGCTGATGTCGTGGCGCAGGCGCCAGTCGACGGCTGCCTGCGCGACCTGGCGCGCGCCAAGCGAGCTCGCAACCGAGGTGATCGCATCGAGTCGCACCGGCGCGCCGGCTGCGAGCGCAGCCGCATACGATGCAGCGCCGGCGGTTTCCACTGCCACTACCGGCACCTGCGCCAGGCCATTGCGATGCAGGCCTTCCAGCACGCCGCACAGGAGGCCGCCGCCGCCGACCGAACAGACGACGGCGTCGAAGCTGCCATGCGTGCTGTCGGCTGCATCCTGCATCCGCGCCAGTTGCCGCACCGCCTCGTCGATCAGCGTCGCGTTGCCGTCCCAGATTGCCGGATGATCGAACGGCGGAATGCAGACCGCGCCCGGCTGCGCGCACAGCCGCTGCGCGTGCCCATTGGCGTCATCCCAGACCGCGCCATGGACGACCACCGTTGCGCCGATTGCCGCAATGGCCTCGACCACTGCCGCGGCGGTCGTCGACGGCACCACCACCGTGGTGCGCACGCCAAGCGCCACGCCGGCGACCGCCGCGGCAAAACCGGCATTGCCGCCCGAGGGACAGACCAGGTGCGTCGCGCCGGCGGCGACCGCGCGCTGGCACAGCAGCCCGATGCCGCGCAGCTTGAAGGAACCCGAGGGCTGCAGATTGTCGAGCTTGAGCCAGACTTCCCGCCCGCCCGCCGCCGACAGCTGCCGGTGCTGCAGCAGCGGCGTTTCGACATGCAGCGCACGCTGCGCAAAAGCCTGCGGCGGCATGGCAGGCCGGGCCTTCAGCGCGTTTCCGAAAACAGTTCGCGGCCGATCAGCATGCGCCGGATCTCGCTGGTACCCGCACCGATCTCGTAGAGCTTGGCGTCACGCCAGAGGCGCCCGGCCGGATAGTCGTTGATGTAGCCGTTGCCGCCCAGCGCCTGGATGGTTTCGCCGGCCATCCAGGTGGCTTTTTCGGCCGAATACAGGATCGCCCCGGCGGCGTCCTTGCGCAACGCCCGAACCGCTTCCGGCGTCTTTGCCCGGTCGCAGGCCTGGCCGACGGCGTACACATACGCCTTGCAGGCCATCATGGTCGAATACATGTCGGCCAGCTTGCCCTGCATGAGCTGGAATTCGCCGATCGGCTGGCCGAACTGCTTTCGCTCGTGCACATACGGCACCACCACATCCATGCAGGCCTGCATGATCCCCCGCGGCCCGCCCGAGAGCACGCTGCGCTCGTAATCGAGGCCCGACATCAGCACGTTGACGCCACGGCCCTCGCCGCCCAGCACATTCTCGGCCGGTATCTCGCAGTCGCGAAACACCAGTTCGCCGGTGTGCGAGCCGCGCATGCCGAGCTTGTCGAGTTTCTGCGCCACCGAAAAACCCGGCGCGGTTTTTTCGACCAGGAACGCCGTCATGCCGCGTGCGCCGGCTTCGAAGTCGCTCTTCGCGTACACCACCATGACGTCGGCATCCGGCCCGTTGGTGATCCACATCTTGGTGCCATTGAGGATCCAGCGGTCGCCCTTGAATTCGGCGCGCAGCTTCATGCTGACCACGTCCGAGCCGGCATTCGGTTCCGACATGGCCAGCGCGCCGATGTACTCGCCCGAGACCAGCTTGGGCAGATATTTCGCCTTCTGTTCGGCACTGCCGTTGCGGCGGATCTGGTTGACGCACAGGTTCGAATGGGCGCCGTACGACAGGCCGACCGAGGCCGAGGCGCGCGAAATCTCTTCCATGGCGATGATGTGGGCCAGATACCCCATCGCGGTGCCGCCGTATTCTTCCTCGACGGTCACGCCGAGCACGCCCAGGCTTCCCATCTTCTTCCACAGGTCCATCGGAAACTGGTCGCTGCGGTCGATCTCGGCGGCGCGCGGCGCGATTTCCGCCCGGGCAAACTGGGCAACGGTGTCACGCAGGGCAGCGATGTCATCGCCATGATCGAAACTCAGGCCGGGTAGGTCGCGCATGCTGTCCTCTGGTATGTTGCGAAGGGATGCTGCAAGATGCTGCCGCAAGGCGCAACCAGGCAAGAGGCTGGCCGCGACGTCGATTTTGCAACCGGATCATAGCGCGAACCGGTTGCCGCGTACACGCCCGGCCGCTCCTGCACGCTGCGTCCCGACCGATTTTTCCCTGCCACCGGCGCCTGCCGTTTTTACTGGACTCACTCATGAACCCGCTCGAAGCCCAACTCGATTATCCGCTTGCCGACTTCGTGCCCGAACTCGGCGCCGTCCATGAAATCGCGCCGGGCGTGCTCTGGCTGCGCATGGGGTTGCCGTTCGCACTCAACCACATCAACCTGTGGCTGCTGGAAGACACCATCGATACCGAGGACGGCCCGCGCCACGGCTGGACCGCAGTCGATTGCGGCATTGCCGACGACGCCACCCGCGGCTACTGGGAAACCATTTTCGCCAGCCACCTGCGCGGCCTGCCGATCGTGCGGGTGCTGTGCACGCACTGCCATCCCGATCATGTCGGCCTGGCCGACTGGCTGTGCCGGCGCTGGGCCGCGCCGCTCTGGATGACGGCCGGCGAATACGGCTTTGCGCGCATGATGTCGGCGGCGCTGCCCGGCGTCGACGGCACCGCGTCGCTGCCGCATTTTCGCCGGCATGGCGCCGCCGATCCGGCGCTGCTGCAGCAGCTCGGCGAGCGCCGCAGCTACTATCCGACGCTGGTGCCGGCCGTGCCCGAAGCCTACGTGCGGCTGCAGGACGGCCAGCCGGTACAGATCGGCGGGCATGCCTGGCGCGTCATCACCGGCTTCGGCCATTCGCCCGAACATGCGGCGCTGCATTGCGAGGCGCTCGGCATCCTGATTGCGGGCGACATGGTGTTGCCGCGCATTTCGACCAACGTGTCGGTGTTCGCCGTCGAGCCGCTGGCAAATCCGGTGCAGTCGTACCTGGACTCGCTGCAGAAATTCTCCGCCCTGGCGGCCTCGACACTGGTGCTGCCGTCGCACGGCAAGCCGTTTCGCGGCCTGCCGATCCGCATCGCGCAACTCGACGCGCATCATGCCGCACGCCTGGGCGAAGTGGTCGACGCCTGCGCCGTGGCGCAGTCTGCCGCGACCATCGTGCCGATCATGTTTCCGCGCGCGCTGGACGTGCACCAGCTCACGTTTGCACTCGGGGAAGCCTTGGCACACCTGCACAAGCTCTGGTACGACGGCATCCTGGAGCGGCGCTGCGAAGCCGACGGCGTGATTCGTTTCCGGCAATGCGCGCGCTGACTGCCTTGCGCAAATCGACACCCCGGACGATGGCCGCGCGATATGGACGAACTTTTAACAAGATTTTTCGTCCAACAATCAACAACATCGGATGAAGCAACCACAAAGGTGTACTCGGCACCAAGGCTGATCGGTGCTCCTGTCTTCTCCACAACCGGTTTTTTGATTGCAGAGACTGACAATCACTCGATGACGTGAAATAGTTGGCGCCAATGAAAGCATCGATAGAACGCGAAGACTTCAGCAGCCGACTCCAGCAGTCCATGCGAAATGCCGCTTATTCTCCTGAAAGCCCGACGCAGCTGGCGCGCGAATTCAACGTGCGTTTTGCCGGTCGTCCCATCACCGTGCATGCGGCGCGCAAATGGCTCGTCGGCGAAGCCATTCCGACCCAGGAAAAATTGCGCACGCTGGCTTACTGGCTCGGCGTGTCTGCCGAGTGGCTGCGTTTTGGCGGCGCTGAAATGCCGGCCCAGGCGGGCAACGGCGACATGACGGCGCGCTTTGCTTCCGACGACGTCAAGCTGATTTCGGACTTGCAGCGTCTGGACGCGCACTACCAGATGATCGCCCGCGAAATCATCCGCATGCTGGTGCACATCAGCCGGCGCGGCTGATCAACCGGCCCTGTCGCGACGCAGCGCCTGCAGGTAGGCCAGCCCGGCGATTGCGCGGCTGCCATACCAGGACAATTTTTCGCCATCGACCAGGTACACCGGTTTGCCAAGCTGCTGCGCAAGCGACGCGGCATGGCTCTGCCGAAAGCTGTACGGCTCGCTCGACAGCAGCACGCAATCGATGGCTTCGCACACCGCATCGGTCCAGGTGAAGCAGGGATAGCGCGCGCCGGAGGCAGCCGTGCCGTCGTCCGGCTGCCACTGTTGCCAACCGATTTGCGCCAGCATGCGCGCAATGTAGGTGTCGCGCGACACCGTCATCCATGGCTCCTGCCAGATGCAGTACAACACGCGCCGGGGCGGTGCCGGATCGTGCACGGCGTCGGCATGCAGCGCCGCCTGCGCTGCGGCAAAGTCGCGGCACAGTGCCGCCGCGCGCGCCGTCACCTCCGGCAGGGCGGCGAACAGGTCGCCGAAGAGGCGATAGAGCACCAGGTTGTCGGCCGGCGCCTGCGGATGGGTGACGATGACGTTGGGGATGAAGCCGGCAAGCGCCTCGACGGTCGGCTTTTCGTTTTCATCGATGTTGACCACCAGGTGCGTCGGCGCCAGCGCCCGGATGCGCACGAGGTTGACATCCTTGGTGCCGCCGACCTTGGCGATGCCGGCAACCGTGTCGCGCGGATGGATGCAAAAACCGGTGCGCCCCACCAGCACCGGCGCCAGGCCGAGCGCACACAGCAGTTCGGTCAGCGACGGCACCAGCGAGACGATGCGCACGGGCTCGCCCGGTGCGACCGGCGCATGCAGCGTGCCGATGGCGTCAAGCGGCATCAGGGTTCGGTCGAATGCGGTGAAGGCGACGCGCGCGCCTTGTGCGGCGCCTTCGAAAAGGCCCAGTCGTAGACGGCATTGGGCAGGCAGCGCAGGAGCCGGGCGACCACGCCCATCTGCCAGGGAATGACGCGGTAACTGCGGCCGGCATCGATCGCATGCACGGCCGCTGCAGCGAAACGCTCGACCGGCATCAGGAACGGCATGCGGTAACGGTTGACCCGCGTCATCGGCGTATCGATATAGCCCGGCACGATGGTCACGACCTTGATGCCGGTGCCGCGCAGCTCCACCCGCAGCGATTCGCAGTAACTGATCACCGCCGCCTTCGATGCACTGTAGGCGCTCGCGCCCGGCAGGCCACGGATGCCGGCCACGCTGGCAATGCCGACCAGGCGCATGCGCGGTGTCGGCGGACGACCCTTGCGCTGCCGGTGCAGCACCGGCATGAAGGGCGTGAAAGTGGCGACCATGGCCGTCAGGTTGGTGGCCACGATCCGCTCGAACACGTCGAGGTCTTCGGCATGCTGCGTCAGCGTCCCCTGCGAAATGCCGGCGTTGGCAATGACCACGTCGATGCCATCGTAGACGGCAATGAAGTCGGCAGCCGCAGCGGCCAATGCCGCATGATCGGTGACGTCCAGTGCATAGACCCGGTGCTGCGCCGGATTGGCCAGCGAGGCCTGCAGCGCCTGCAGTTCCGGCAGGCGCCGGCCCACCAGCGCCACGCAGGCATCCTGCGCCGCATAGTGACGCACCAGTGCGGCGCCGATACCGCTGGAGGCGCCCGTGATGAAGACGCGTTGCATTGGTTCTCCAATAAAAAAAGGTCCGCTCTGCTGCCAGGCGGACCGTGTGAGAATTGCCGATGCCGGCTTATTTTTTCGCCGCTGCGGCGACCTGGCCTGCAGCCGGCGCGTCGATGCCGGCGGTCTTGCGTTCCTTGCTCGCCTTTGCCATGAGCCAGTCCATCACCTGCAGCGTGGAACTTTGCAGTACCGCTTCCGGCTGGCTGCCCAGCGTCGCGCCGACGATCGATGGCGAGGTCACGTAACGGCCGTCGATTGCCACCAGCGGCACGCCGTCGATCTTGTAGGCTTCCTGCAGCTGCATGGCGCGCTTGAGCTTCGACTGCACGCCAAACGAGTTATAGGCATCGACGAACTTCTTCCTGTCGATGCCCTGCGTGGCGGCGAAATCGGCAATCGCCGCTTCGGTGTCGAGCGTCTTGTGCTCGACATGGATCGCATGGAAGACCTTCTTTTGCATCTCGTCTACCTTGCCCATTGCTTCGAGCGTGTAGAAAAGGCGCTGCTGCGGCTGGAACGACTCGCGAAACGCCACCGGCACCCGCTTGAAGCTGATGTTGTCGCCCTGCTTCTTGACCCAGTCCGCCAGCGCCGGCTCGAAGGCGTGGCAATGCGGGCAGGAGTACCAGAAAAACTCGGTGACTTCGATCTTCTTGCCGGCGTCGGTCGACTGCGCCTTGTCGAGCGTACGGTATTCGGCGCCGTTGACGGGTGCCGCCGGCGAGGCGTGCGCGGCCGGTACCAGGGCAAGGCCCAGGCCCAGGCCCAGGCCGAAGCTGACGCCGGCCAGGATTTTTTGCAGGGCGCTGCGCCGGGCGTGGCGCACGAACGGTGTGGCAGTGACGGCGTGCTCGAATTGCATGTGCATCCTTTCGGTTTAACGGGCAGTGCGGACGACGGCGACATCGACGCCGTTGTCGGATAATTTGCTGCGGGCGCGGGTCATGCTCTCGAGCTGCCTGAACGGGCCGACCCGGACCCGGTACAGCGGCCCGTTGTCGGAGGTGCGCTCGGAAATCGCCGCTTCGAAACCCATCATTGCCAGCCTGGCCTTTGCATTCTCCGCATCTTCGGGCTCACGAAACGCACCGGCCTGCAGGAAGTAGGTATATTTTTCATCGCTGCTGTCGGGCCTGGCCAGGGCAACCTTGTCACCGGCCTTGTCGCTGGCCTTGTCGCTGGCCTTGTCCGCGGCCTTGTCGCCGGCTTTTTCGCCGGCTTTGTCGGCGCTCTTCTCGGTCGGTTTCGCCGCTGACTTCTCCGCGGTTTTTTCCGCCGTGCGGGCAGCCAGCTTTGCGTCGGCCACCGCCTTGTCGGTCGCCCTGACTTTCTCGACGGCCGCCTTGTCTGCCGCCGTTGGCCTGGCGTCGGCGGCGACCGCATCTTCAGGCGGCGCCTCGCTGGAAAAATTCTTCGCTGCCTGGCGTGCCGGCTCCTTGTTGCCATACAGCGGCTTGTTCGGGTCGGCGATCTGGCCGCCGCCCGCAACGCCGGCCTGGCGCTCCGGCTGTGCCTGCTTGTTCGTGAACGGCAGCGAACTCTTGGTGATCATCATCGCCACCACCACCGCAATGCCGAGGCCGACGATCAGGCCGATGATCACGCCCAGGATCGTGCCGCCGCGCTGGCGCCGTGGACCGATGGAAAACCGCTGACTGAACTTTTGCATACCTCTCCGTTACATCCTTGTCGGCGCCGACACGCCCAGCAGTGCCAGGCCGTTGCGCAAAACCTGCCGGGTTGCACACATTAACGCCAGCCGGGCCATTCTGGTCGACATGTCGTCGACCAGGACCCGCTCTGCATTGTAGTAGCTATGCAGTTCGCCTGCCAGATCGCGCAGGTAGAAGGCGACCTGGTGCGGCGCCAGCTCCTCCAGTGCATGTTCGAGCGCTTCGGGATAATGCGCCAGCTGTGCCAGCAGCGCGACTTCGCGCGGCGCCGTCAGGGGCGTGAGGTCGACCGCGCCCAGGGTGCCGGCGTCGCCGCCCCATTGCGCCAGCACCGAACAGATGCGCGCATGCGCATACTGGACGTAGTAGACCGGGTTTTCATCGGACTGCGCGCGCGCCAGGTCGACGTCGAAGGTGAACTCGGTATCGGCCTTGCGCGAGATGAGAAAAAAGCGCACGGCGTCGCGGCCGCGGGTGAGGTCCGGTGCGGCCCCGGCTGCAGCCTCCGGCAGCGCGCCGGCCTCGCCCTCGTTGCCGTCGGTGCCGGCCTCGCCGTTGGACCATTCGATCAGGTCGCGCAGCGTCACGTAGGAGCCGGCGCGCTTGGAGATCTTGACCTCCTGGCCGCCCTTCATGACGGTCACCATCTTGTGCAGGACGTAGTCCGGATAGCCGGCGGGAATGCCGACGCCGACCGCCTGCAGGCCGGCGCGCACCCGCGCGATCGTGCCGTGATGGTCGCTGCCCTGCACGTTGATGACCTTGCCGAAGCCGCGCTGCCACTTGCTGATGTGGTAGGCCACATCCGGCACGAAATAGGTGAAGGTGCCGTCCGTCTTGCGCATGACGCGGTCCTTGTCATCGCCGTAGTCGGTACTGCGCAGCCAGAGCGCGCCGGCGTCCTCGAAGGTCTTGCCGGCAGCGGTCAGCGCGGCCACGGTCGCGGCCACCTTGCCATCGCTGTAGAGCGAGGATTCAAGGTAGTAGTTATCGAAGCGCACGCCGAACGCCTGCAGGTCGAGGTCCTGCTCGCGGCGCAGGTAGGCCACGGCAAAGCGGCGGATCGAGTCGAGATCGTCGACGGCGCCGCTGGCTGTGGCCGGCATGCCATCGCTGGCAGAAACGGTTTTGCCCGCCAAGAAGTCGCGGGCGATGTCGCCGATGTAGTCGCCGTTGTAGGCA
>JANXSS010000049.1 GCA_025356535.1 Herminiimonas sp. | reverse complement strand
ACTGGACACCAATCGGAATTGTGCACCTGAATCCCGACCGGCAGGCGGACGAAAAAACCGGCTTGCAGGCATCGCAATTCGAGTTAAAAAAAGCAGCTTGAAAAAATGGTTTAGGCGACAACTAGGTTGACAACTACCGCTCGGACCTCTTCGCTCCCGCCCTGGGGCGGGCGGGGGGTGGGGGAAAGCCCTTGCCCTCACGGGCAAGGGTTGGGATCGGGTGGGGTTGCCGTGCAGGGTGTGCAGGCCGCGTGGTATCTACCGCGCCGCCGATCCCCCCACAAGTCCCCTTCACCACCGGTCAGGGGCTTGTGGGGGGATCGGTGGTGCGGCGCGCGCGGCCACGCACTGGGAGGGGTTGCGTGGCCGTTGTCTGGTCGGGCCTGCGGCCGGCGTCAGAGCGCAAGCGGCGGCGCATCGGCCATGCCAGCGCCGTTGGCTGGCGTGGCCGATGCAAGCAGGCCCGGCCTCATTTCAGGGGGGAGTTTTCGCAACGCGAAAATGCCGTTGCGTGAGTTGCCTGGAAGGCTGGCCGGCAGGCCAGGTCCGCAGGACTGAGCGGCAGCGAACTTGGAAGGGAACGACCGTGCGCAGCAGGGACATGCCCAATGCAAGTCGTGAGTGGCTTTAGTTAGGTCAACCACCTGAAATTCGGCCCACTACACCGTTGGTCAGAAAACCGAGCTTTGCAACACTGCATTAGCAAATACTATTTGCACCAGCACAAACTCTTTTCGAAATAGTTTCACTTTTTGGACTTATTGCTAAAAAGTGGTTACTATCTCTTAAATTCACTTGAGACGTCGATGCTAAAACCTTTACCACCCAGTCGTAACGCGGTCAATATCGATGGCCTTACCGACATTGCTGATCGCGCGCAAGCAACGCTGACATCGTTACGTGATGACTTGCTGGATCCATGGCCAAGGAAGCTGGCGCCAACAATCACAGGCAGCCGACTCGCCGATCTTTGCAACATCGACCGCGTGCAATTGAATCAGATGTGTTTAAAAGGCAAGATACCAACTGGAATGCTGGAGGGAAAGGGCCGAACACGCAAATTTACGTTGGTAGAGGCCCAGGACATCTTTCGGCGCATTGGCCCCTATCGAGCACGACCACCCGGTGCAAAAGGTTTCGTTGCAAGCGTAGGTAATTTTAAGGGTGGGGTTGGCAAGACGACCACTACAATTGCTCTCGCTCAAGGTTTTACGCTGCGTGGCCACAAGGTGTGCTTGATCGATCTTGATCCACAGGCGTCGACGACTACTTTGTGCGGTTATGTCCCCGATGCCGAAGTAACAGAAGAGATGACAGTGATGCCAGTGGTCTATGGCGAACAAGCCGATCTTGCCTACGCGCCTATCCCAAGTTACTGGCACAACATCGACTTGATCCCCGCGTCGCCGACGCTGTTCGGTGCAGATTACTTCTTGCCTAACAAGCAGAGCCAAAATCCGCAGTTCGAGTTTTGGAAAATTCTCGACATTGCGATGGAGCCGTTACGAGAAAAGTACGACATCATTATCATCGATACACCGCCTACCCTTTCCTATCTTGCCATAGCAGCCTTCATGGCTACCGACGGATTGATCGTGCCATTACCGCCGGAAACACTTGATTACGCCTCGTCGACGCAGTATTTCAGACAATTCTCCGAGCTGTTCAAAAGTATGCGGGACGCCCGATCCGTTGGGAAGGAATTCGAGTTCATCAGCATTGTCTTGTCGAAGGTGAAGTCGTCGGTAGCGACTACTGAGGCAGTCAAGACCTGGATCATGCAGACCTACCCGGAATTGGTGAACCAGTACGAAATTCCTGAAACAGACCTTGTAAAGAATGCTTCAGCGGTATTCAAGACGATCTACGACCTGTCCAGCTATGAAGGCAGCACAAAGACATTCAATCGGGCACTCGAAGCTTTCGACTCTGTCGTCAATGAGTTTGAAAGCAAGATTCAAAACGTCTGGGCTTATCGCACATTGGAGGCTGCAGCATGACGGAAAAGAAGATGAGTGCATCGGAGCGCCTGCTGGCAAAAACCAAACGCACGAGTGATGTTGCAGCCAACTATACAACGCCGGTCGGCAGCAACGTAAGCAAAGCTCCCGTTACGATGCCGGGGCAGCTTGGGGCGTTTAGGCTGGAAGCGCAAAAATACGCAGATAGGATCAAAGAGCTCGAGTCCCAAGTGCAGCAGCAGGAAATTGCATTAGACGAATTGCATGAAGTCCCGAAACGCCGCCGCAAGCTCAGCGAAGCCGAGTACGTAGATTTGCGGGAAAACCTGCGGCGCAATCCGCTTGTAACGCCAATCACCGTTAGGATTGACGATGCTGGCCGGTTTGAAATTGTCTCAGGGCATAATCGTGTGAGTGCCTACCGCGAGTTGGGCAAAACATCAATTTCCAGCATTGTTCAACGCACTGATGGTGTCCAGGCAAATATCAACGCGTTTTATGCGAACTTGCTGCAAACGGATTTAAGCGACTTCGAAAAGTTCGTTGGCTTCAAGATGATGCAGGATGAATTGCACCTATCGTTGGCAAAGATTGCGGAGCATTCCGGTAAATCCCAGTCCTTCGTCAGTCGGCTTATGGCGTTCGCCGATCTACCAAGAGAAGCGCAGGCAATCATCGAAGCCAATCCGGCGATCATTGGCATGGACGCAGCATATCAACTTGCAACGATAGCTCGGGATGGAAATCGGAAGGATGCGGCGGAGAAGGTGATTATTGCCGTAAAAAAACTTGCAGATGGGGAGCTCGACCAGCGTCAGGCAGTCAAGCTAGCTAGTGACACCAACGTGGCCAAAGCCTCCGTACTGTCAAAGCCTATCAAGATCAAGTCTGGGAAGACCGACTATTGCGCGCTGCGCAGGGTCGACAAAAGCCTACGGATTGACTTCAGGTCAGCAAACGAAGCCGAAGCACTACAGCAAGCGGTTCTTGAACTATTGGAAAAACGTGCGGAACAAGTGAAAGCTGACAAAGCCTAAGAGTTTCGAATCGAATACTCAATAGAACCAGCAACTTACGAAATATGAGTGGGTTTGCAGAAGTTAAATTTATACGAACGGCGCGCTGAATATTAAGGAAGTGCCAGAAAATAAATGATTGATAGCTTAGGATGTTTCGAGTCGAAAATAGAATTTAATCAATGACTTAGGAAATCTGAAGTGCTTGATCGTCACGCGAGCAAAGAAGTGACGAACACGATTGGACCGCAAATCAATCTAGCTTGTGCATTGAAATTAGCGAAACCGAAATGAACATGACAACGGAAACCATATGACTGCCTAGCCACCAATACGTTTTCAGACCTCGAAAAGCAAAAAACCCGGTGGGGACCGGGTTTTTATGCAAGTCGTCTGGGAACCACACCGCGCCCCAAGACAACAGCCAACTATCTGACTGAATTCTAGTGCGGTGTGTTCCCAGGTGCAAGAGGTATCACAACCTTTATGCATTTACGGAGCATTCATGAGCCTTCATGAAGCCGCCGGGGTACAACTCGCCCCAGCACCACGCAAGAATTTACCGAACCGCATCCTGCGCGCTTTCGACAATGCCATGCATCTGCAAGGCTTGAAACGCGGCGTCAAAGACACCCTGGCTGAACTTTGCCGCTTTGTCCCCCAGAACCGCCCATTCGACACCGTCTTCGCCCACAAGACCACCATTGCCCAGCGCATCGGCATGTCCGAGCGGACCCTCTACCGGCATCTGGACGCGCTTGAAGCCGCGCAGCTGATCGAAACACTGGAGCAGGATCGCAAGAGCCGTAACGGCCGTTTTTCGGTCGCCAGGATCCGCCTGACGCGCAAAGCAGCCGCCCTTCTCGGCTTCATCGAGGCGCCGGAGGAACTGGCCCTGATCAACCCGAACGACGCCTATGACAACGTTCTTCCTTCGTCTGCCCTACCCTGCCCATCGACCACTCAGTCGGACCTGCTAGCACCCCCGCAAAACACGCCCGCCCAAGAGGTTATCCCCACCCCACCGTCTGCCAAAATGACAGACGGCCATACGTTATCTGTACCCACTTTCTCAAGGAATCAACCGCCCCGGCGCACGGAAAACGGTGTGCCGGTGGATTTGGCCTGGATGACTGGCAATGGTGTATCCAGGGCGGGTATTTTTAAATTGATGGGATTGGCAAAAACCAAATCCAAGCGCTTATCCGACATCGTTGTGGTGGTACGGGAGCACATCGATGCATTGAAGGGCGGGCGCCTGTTCGCCTACCTGGCTAAGCTGGCAGCAGGCCCGACCGATTTCAGTGTGGCTGCAGCAACCGAGCGCCGCCGGATCGAAGAAGCAGGCAAGGCAAAAGCCATGGCACGCAAGATCGCTGTGTTCCGCGAACGGTTCAAAAACGTTTGTCTCACCAACGTCCAGCAAACCAGGCTTTACGTCATCGACGAGAGTGTGCGCTTCGTGCAGATCTTTGGTGGACCATATCCGAGCTCGGCACCCCTGAACGATTTGCGGGAATGGATCGAGGGTATGGAGAGTGGAAAACTGGTGCTGGCGACGTTGGCGACCGAACGACTGTTGCGGACCTAACAGCCAAATGCCTGTGGGCCCACCCGATTTTTCAGAAGCAATAGCAACCGACTGCACAAGGTTCTCCGCAAAACGGCTGACCCATGAATTTGGGCACAAGGTACCGGTTTTCCTTGAACGTTTCGAAAGGGTAGGGCAGACCAGGCCGGCGCAGGCGATGCTGGTCTTCATACATTGCCGGTGCGCATTTATGCACTTGCTGATGGTAAATCTAGCACTTGAGCGGTTGCATGCCAACGTTCCAGGCTCGGATCAGAACCTATCACCATCATCGGGCTCGCCTGCAGCAGGCGTCTCCAGGAGGCCCTCGACAATCCCTGCGTTTGTCTCACATATGCGCCGGAAATCCTCACCGATGCGGCGATCGGCGGCAGCTTGGCGCCAGAAGGCAACCGCCGCACCAGCTGCCTCGTGCCAGACGGCGCGTTCAGCTGGCAGCGGCAGACCAGGATGGAAGGTCCGTTGCGGCAGCTCGACGCCCCGAACGGGTGCATAGAGCATTGGCAGCATGTCGTAGATAGGGGCCAATACCAGTCCTGGCTGAAATGCCAGGTTCCCATCATGCATGTCCGAATTGCCGATCAGCTGACCGAAATGCCAGATGCGGGCAATATCGTGCAGGGTTCTGTCGTCAATAAATGCTTGCTGATGCAAGGCGGCTGCGCCTGCGATCCATGGCTTGCCCGGCAGGGCAAAAAAGGCGTTGTTGATGGCGGCCCACGAACACACGCCGGAGCGGCCATGGGCGCCATGGCGATCGAAACGCTGGACTTCAAGGAAGGTTCTGCCGCCTGCCTGATAACAGCGGCTTGTGGCTGCAGCGATCTTCAAGTGCTGCGCTACGGTGTCGAGAGCCAGGTGCTCGCATATCAGGAGGTCGGCCCAGCGCCGGGTGCCGGGCGCGTCGTCTGCGCCGGAAAATTTCACGATGACGTGAGTCGGTGCGCCGTCAATCAAGCGGCGCTGGGTGAATTTTGGAAATTCACCGCCCGCAGACGAGCCAGCCACGCCAAACTGCAGCGCATCTCTCGCTTGCGCCAGGTAGACGCGTTCCATGTCCACGTCATCGACGAAGGCCGGGCTGGACTGCTGATCTGCAAGAAAGCGCCGGTATGCTGGTTCACCGAGGATGTAGTTCCCAGGCAGGTCGGCCCCAAGCAGCGAGAGGGCGTGGAGCACATCATCTTCCGACCAATCGATCGGGTTGTCAGACACTTGCAGGATGTCAGCGTTGCGCTGCGCGAAATGGCGCCCCAGAAAACCCTGCGGCCGCATGTCGTCCAGCGCATAGGGCAGGGAAGGGAACCAGCCATCGCGCATGTCACCGGTCAGGGGCCAATCAAAAGGCGCCTCAAACGTGACAGCGCAGCCATGCGGGTAGGTCGGATCGATTGTCGCAACCTGGGTGCCCGTGCCGGCGTGGTCGATGCGAAACAGGGGAATCGACACCACGTTGCCACGCACTGCGCGCCTTGCTGCGTATGCAGTACGTCGCGCCTTGCCCCGACTGACGACCTCGTCCCCAAGTGCCTGGACTGCCCGCATCAGCGTTGCACGGCTGATATTCATGCGCCGGGTCAACTCGCCGGCGGACAGGCGTTGCCAGGTGCGCAGTGTTTGAAGCAAATCTTTAGGAGCGGGCATGATCAATTTTCTGAAACGATTAAAATCTTATCAAACACTGTAACGGAAGGGGCTTCTAAAAAATTAGATGAAACGATTTATGAAACGTTTTTGATAGTTTATCTAGAAGTGTCACTACAGGCAACATACGCCCCAGTGCCGGCCAACGCCAATGTCGACGAACATTTCCCGAGCAGGGGGGCAGGGCTGTCAACAGCGAGCGATCGGTGAAAATGAACAGTCGTTCAGTGCCATCTGACAGCAACAGCGGGGAGGACGATTTTTTTGGTCTGGGATCTGATGGTTGGCAGCGCCGATGCGGGCTGCGCCGTAATGAACGCTTGGCGGGCAGAGCCAGGCAGCAACAGCGTCCTCTAAACAAAGCATCCTTTCAATCCGCAAGAAAAGTTTAAAACTTGCTTATGCCATGATTATTTACATAATCAGGGTGAATAGAAAAGGCTGTCATTTGGGGGATATTTTTCCTGTGTCACGATGATCTTTGAAAAATCAAGGACTTGGAACGAACCAGGGGCAGGGCACGCAAGGCGTTAAAACATCGACTTGAAGACATGTCCTGTAGATAAGATCGAGAAGGCAGTCGCCGTTCCAGCCTGCTGATGAACAAGACACATTAGCCTCAACACGGTTGCAGTGATGTTAAAATCGATGCAACATAACATCATTATTGATCCGGGGTCGTAAATGAGAACTACTGTTACGATAGAAGACGAGTTGTACGACAAAGCCCTTGAGGTTGCAGATCCGACGATGGACAAAGCCGATCTCTTCCGCGAGGCAATCAGGACCTTTGTGCGCGTGCAAGGTGCCAAGCGCCTGGCAGCATTGGGCCGCACGGCACCAGAAATGGCTGAAGTGCCGCGCCGCCGGCCAGACTCATTGCAATGACTGGCGTGCTCGTCGACACCTCCGTATGGGTTGATCACTTTCGCAACGGGAATGCGGCGCTCGAAAACTTGCTGCACCGCGACTTGGCCCTCACGCATCCCATGGTTGTAGGTGAAATCGCCTGCGGCACCCCGCCTGCGCCCAGAGGGCAAATACTTGCCAGCCTGGACTTTCTCGCAACGGTCCAGCATGCCAGTTTGCGTGAAACGCTGGTTTTGATCGAGCGCGAATCAGTGTACGGAATGGGCTGCGGGATTGTGGATATGCTGTTGCTGGCGTCAACGTTAATTACCCCCGGCGCGACACTGTGGACGCTGGACAAGCGCCTCGCCATACTGGCAGAGCGTTTCGGTGTGGCGTACCAAGCGGCAGCGCACTGACCAGGGTAAGCCCTGCTTGGGCGAGCTATTTTCTCTCGGGCACTTTGGTTGCCCGGGCGCTTCCCAACCGTGAGCCTCCCGCCCCCTGATATTTCTTCGATCGCCGTCATCGCGCGACCGGCCGGCAAGGTTCAACCTAGTAAATACGTCATTCCTCGATTTACTATTTAGGAGTCATTCATCCTTGAAGCGTCATCCACGATCGCTACGGCCCTACTGATGGTTTGCCGGCCGCCATGACCAACGATGCCAGACCTGATGAGGTGATGCTGCCAACATCCTCGGCCACGGCCACTCTGTCGTGCGCGCTAGCACTGGCCGTTGCACCCAGCGGCCACCTGTACCTGGAACAGGCAGCGGGCGCATCCGACCTGACGCTGGCAGCGGCGGCCCGCATCACCCGGGCTTTTGCCCGCGGCGGCGGCCACGGCTTGCTGCACCTGGGAGCGGTGGAAGTGGGAACGGCGCTGCCGTCGTCGCTGGCTTTCGGCCGCGAACTGGCCCAACGGTTCATGACGCGCTTCTGTGCAGTGGTGGATCTGGCCAGCCAATGGCATGACATCGCGGTGCCAGCGCCGACCGCAGTGCTGGCGCAGCTTGCCGATTCCGTGCCGCCAATGCTGGGTGCCGAATATCTGGATCTGGCGCGGCTGGAGATGCTGTGGACCGAATTACTTGCGGCGGCGCGCGCACAGATCACGGCCGAAGGTGCTGATCTGCGGGCTTGGCTGGGGCGCCAGCATGCGAGCTGGAACCTGGTCGGGCGGGTGTGCTTTCATTCGGCGGAAAACAAGAACAGCGTCGAGACGCCGTTTGCCTTTCTTGCCACTTATGCTCCAGGCCTGTCGCTGCAGTCGCGGGTTCAGCATCAGCCTCTAGGGCGGGCGCTACAAGTGTATGCGGGCGCCGATGACCGCGATGCGCTGCTCGCGCTGCTGCTCCCGGTGCAGCGCGCTGCCGCGCAGTGTCCGTGGCTGCAGGCGCTGGTGGACTCCGGCCAGATCTTCCAGCCGATTGCCTGGACGCCCGCGCAAGCGCATCGATTCCTGCAAACGATCGCTCTGGTCGAGTCCTGCGGGATCGTGGTGCGTATCCCCGACTGGTGGCGTCCACAGCAGCCGCCGCGCCCGCAGGTGCGGATCAATATCGGCAACCGCGCCGCCGGACTCGGGCTGGCGACGATGCTGGACTTCGACGTGGCGCTCACGCTCGACGGAGAAGTGCTGTCGGCGGCCGAGTGGGAAGAGTTGATGGCTGCCGGGGAGGGCCTGGTGCGATTGCGCGGCCGCTGGGTTGAGGTCGATCGCGAAAAACTCGACGGCGTACTGGCGCACTGGAAAAAAGTACAGCGCGCGAGCGCGGGCGATGGCATCTCTTTTCTGGAGGGCATGCGGCTGCTGGCGGGCGCTTTGGTCGAAGGCACTACGATCACCGCTCCATCCGCCGTCACTGCCGACTGGTCCACCGTGGTGGCCGGCGACTGGATGGCGAAAGTGCTGGAGGACTTGCGCCATCCGCATCGCGATGATGCCGCGGCGGCTGATCCAGGCGCCGGGCTCAGGGCGCAACTGCGTCCCTATCAACAGGACGGCGTGCAATGGCTGTGGCTGCTGAACCGGCTCGGGCTGGGTGGTTGCCTGGCTGATGACATGGGCTTGGGCAAGACGGTGCAGGTACTGGCGCTGCTGCTCCTGGCCAAGCGCGAAGCAGATCCAGGGCCGCATCTGCTGGTGTTGCCGGCGTCGCTGATCAACAACTGGCAGGCAGAGATCGCACGCTTTGCACCGAGCCTGCGCGTACTGGTGGCGCATCCTTCCGTGCTGGCGGCCAAGGGATTGACTCCGCAGACCACACTAGCCACGCTGTCGCACGGACAGCTCGACCAGATCGATGTTGTGATCACCAGTTACGGCAGCCTGCTGCGCATACCGTGGCTGCTCACGACACAGTGGTCGGTGGTGGTGCTCGATGAGGCGCAGGCGATCAAGAATCCCGCTGCACGCCAGACCCAGACTGCCAAGGCTCTCAAGAGCCGGGTGCGCTTTGCCCTGACTGGCACGCCGGTTGAAAACAGGCTCGGTGACCTGTGGTCGCTCTTCGATTTCATCTGCCCCGGCCTGCTGGGGTCGGATCGGGCATTTCGGCGTTTCGCGCGCCGCCTGGAAGCGGATGAACACGCTGACTACGCGCCACTGCGCAAGTTGGTGCAGCCTTACATTTTGCGGCGCATGAAGAACGACCGCGGCATCATTGCCGATTTGCCGGACAAGAGCGAGATCAAGGCTTACTGTACCCTGAGTCGGTTGCAGGTCAGCCTGTATGCGCAGGCGGTCGATGTACTGGCCCAGCAGATCGCCACGCTCGATGGCATCGCCCGGCGCGGTGCCGTGCTGGCGTTCCTGATGCGCTTGAAGCAGGTCTGCAATCATCCGTCCCAGTGGCTGGGTGACGGTGGCTACGCACCGGATGACAGTGGCAAGTTCGCCCGCCTGCGCGAGCTGGCCGAGGCCGTCGCCGCGCGTCAGGAAAAAATGCTGGGCGGTTTCAAGTACCAAGTGCAACACTGGGTTAATGAACTGAATCGGGTTGAAGCTGTAACCGTTGAATGTGTTCAGTATAAACAGCCAGAGGAGTTCGAAATCCCAGGGTCTGGCGCGGGCGGGTATTGAGCGAC
>JANXSS010000036.1 GCA_025356535.1 Herminiimonas sp. | reverse complement strand
GCCTTCGATCAGTTCATGGTTGCGGTCGTTGGCCAGCGTGTAGGCCATGGTCTTGCCCGACACCGGCGTGGCCTTGAAGCCCCAGGTACCCCAGCCGGCATCGAGATAGAACCCCTCGATCGGCGTCT
Source organism: Herminiimonas sp. (assembly GCA_025356535.1). Taxonomy (GTDB): domain Bacteria; phylum Pseudomonadota; class Gammaproteobacteria; order Burkholderiales; family Burkholderiaceae_D; genus JANXSS01. The sequence goes on along the minus strand of JANXSS010000036.1, from coordinate 27,283 downwards.
TGCCCATGATCGGTGCGAAATCCGGCGTCATGTCGGCCATGCCGGCCCACTGGCGCACGACCTTGGCGTGGGACAGGAACGGGAACATGTCGAGCATGTGCGCCGACAGGCCCTCGACGAAGTCCAGCGTCGATCGGGTCGAGTGGACTTCGTACGGATCGAGCGAGGCGCCCATGACGAGCTCGCCGCGCGCGCTCTGGCTCACATAGATGTGCAGGCTGCCCGAGACCAGCACCGGATCGAGCCAGGGCTTCATCGGCTCGCTCACCATGGCCTGCAGCGGATGGATGTAGATCGGCGTGCGCAGGCCGACCATGTCGGTCATGCGCGGCGTCGAGCCGGCAACGGCGCACAGCACCTTCGGCGTCGAAATGTAGCCGTGGCTGGTCTGCACGCCGCGCACCTTGCCGCCCTGTACATCGATGCCCATGACCTGGGTCTGCTGGTGGATTTCGACCCCGCGCAGGCTGGCGCCGCGGCCATAGCCCCAGGCGACGGTGTCATGCCGGGCGATGGCGCCGGGACGGTGATACAGCGCGCCGAGGATCGGCGCATGGCCGCCGCAGCTGATGTCCATCTGCGGGCAGGCTTTCAGGATATCGGCCGGGCCGACGACTTCGGAATCGACGCCGTAATGCTTGTTGACCTCGGCGCGCCAGCGCATGGTGCGCAGGGCCGAGTCGGTGTGGGCCAGCGTGAAATGCCCGCGCGTCGAGTAGAACAGGTTGAGGTCGAAATCCTGGGACAGGTCCTTCCAGAGCTTGACCGACGTGTCGTAGAACTTGACGCCTTCCGGTGTCAGGTAGTTGGAGCGGATGATGGTGGTGTTGCGCCCGGTGTTGCCGCCGCCGATGTAGCCCTTTTCCAGCACCACGATGTTTTTCATGCCGTGGTCGCGGGCCAGGTAATACGCCGCCGCCAGGCCATGGCCGCCGCCGCCGATGATGACGGCGTCGTAGGCCGCCTTGAGCTTGCCGGGTTCGGCAAACATGCGCGGCTCCGGATGACGCTTCGAGAGGGCAAATCGGGCTAGTCGCCAAGGCATCTCGGGCTCCTTATTTGAACACTACGGTCTTGTTGCCATGTACCAGCACCCGGTCTTCGAGATGGGCGCGCAGGCCCCGTGCCAGGACTGCTTTTTCGATGTCTTTGCCGTACCGCACCAGGTCGCCCACCAGGTCCGAATGATCGACACGGATGACGTCCTGCTCGATGATCTGCCCCTGGTCCAGTTCTTCGGTCACGTAGTGGCAGGTCGCGCCGATCAGCTTGACGCCCTTGTCGTAGGCCTGGTGATACGGTTTGGCGCCGATGAAGCTGGGCAGGAAGGAATGGTGGATGTTGATGACCTGGCCGTGATAGCGCGCGCAGATTTCCGGCGTCAGCACCTGCATGTAGCGCGCCAGCACCATGACCTCGCCGTCGACGGCGTCGTAGAGGCGCGCCATTTCGCGAAACGCCTCGGTCTTGTTGTCCGGCGTCACCGGCACGCAGTGAAACGGAATGCCGTGCCACTCGACCAGCCCCCTGAAGGTTTCGTGGTTGGAGATGACGCACGGGATCTCGATGTCGAGTTCCTTCGACTGCCAGCGCCCGAGCAGGTCATAGAGGCAGTGTTCCTGCTTCGACACGAGCAGAACCACGCGCTTTTTTTGGCTGGAATCGGATATTTTCCAGTCCATGCCGAACTCGGTGGCGATCGCCGCGAAGCTTTCCCGGAACCGGTCGACGCCGCAGGTGAGCGAATCGGCCAGCATTTCCACCCGCATGAAAAAGCGGTTGGTGCCTTCATGCGCATGGTTGCTCGACTCGAGAATCCAGCCCGACTCGCGTGCGATCACGTTGCTGACCGCGGCCACGATGCCGACACGGTCAGGACAGGAAAAACTCAAGGTCAGGCGGCGTGGCGTGGTCATGCTTTATCCAGTTTTTAGGAAACAATTGTGAATATAATGCACTATAAATTTCTTTTAATTAAACTATTTTTCAAGTAATTCGCAATCCAGCGGCGGTCGATGGCCGTCGATGGCATTTGCGCCCCGCCCGTTTCGGACCGGTGGATGCATCGGGTGCGCATCCCAGGCAACGAATTTCATGCAAAACTGTTTAATATGATGCACTATAAAGTTCTCAACAGTCAACTATTTTCACTGCAATGAAATTTACGGTGCTATGATTTGCCAGCGGATGGCTCTGCCGGCCGGCATTTCCTGCGCTGCCAGCCCGGTTCCGCATCCGCTGCCCAGCGGCTTCTTGGCCGGGCGGCGCACGCGTTGCATCAAAATGAGGCGGAGGCAGCGCCTTTTCCTACTTACCAGGAGACGACAGTGGTGGCGAAAGTGATCGATGGAAAAGCGCTGGCAAAGAAAGTGCGCCAGGAATGCAGCGTCAGGGTGAACGAGCTGGCGGCCGGCGGCGTGCGGCCCGGACTTGCGGTGATCCTGGTGGGCGAGGACGCGGCATCGAAGGTGTATGTCAATAACAAGATCAAGGCCTGCATCGAGGTCGGGCTGCATTCAGAGGTGTATCGTTTCCCGGGCGATGCCAGCGAGGCCGCCGTGATCGCGGAAATCGAACGGCTCAACGCCGACGACACCATCCACGGCATCCTGGTGCAACTGCCCCTGCCGCCGCAGTTCGCCTTGCGCAAGGTGCTGGAGACGATTTCGCGCGACAAGGATGTCGACGGCTTTCATCTCTATAACGTCGGCAGCCTGGTCGTGGGCGATACCGTTTTCCCGCCCTGCACGCCGTTTGGCGTGCAGCGCATCCTGGAGTCGGAAAACATTTCGGTGCAAGGGCAGAACGTGGTGGTCGTGGGCGCCAGCAACATCGTCGGCAAGCCGATGGCGCTCATGCTCATGCAAAAGGAAGCCACGGTTGCGATCTGCCATGCGAAGACACGCGACCTTGCCCAATTCACGATCCTTGCCGACATTCTCGTCGTGGCCGCGGGCAAGCCCAACCTGATCACCGCGCCGATGGTCAAGACCGGCGCCGTCGTCATCGACGTCGGCATCAACCGCCTGGCCGACGGCAGTCTCGTGGGCGATGTCGATTTTCACGGCGTCAAGGAAAAGGCGTCCTACATCACCTCGGTGCCCGGCGGTGTCGGACCGATGACCGTGACCATGCTGATGTGGAATACCGTGCAATCGGCCGAACGCTTCTTGGCGGCGCGGCCTGGCGCGGCGCTGGAATACGCTGCCTGAAGCAGGTCGGCTGGATCAGTTCGGCTGAATCACGTCGGCTGATTCACGTGGCGTGAACGACCCCGCCGGTCGCCTGCGCCCTGCCCCGCCGCACCGGCCGCCCAGGGCGCGGGCGGGCCCGTCAGGCCAGGCCGGAGATGAGCGTCCTGGCCGGCGTCGGCACGCCGTCGTCGAACTGCGCAAGCCAAGCTACGGCATGGTCGCGATAGCGCGTCAGGCCTTTGTAGTCCACCAGCTCGACCGGCAGCGCCTTCAAGACCCGGTGCATGCGCCGCGCCCAGGCCGGGTTTGTCACCAGGTCGTCGAGTCGCAGCAGGTAGACCCGCACGCCGAACAGGATGCCGTTGGAGCGCGGCAGCCGGTACAGGGTTTGCAGCTCGACGCGCAGGTAGACCAGTTCGCCCGCATTCCCGGCGTTGACCGTGGCGCGCGAGGGCCCCCAGCCGGCATAGTTTTCCGGCGAGGTGTCGAGGTGCGGGTTGATCGTCATGGTCCAGTTGAGCCGGCGCACCGGGCGGCCCACCTGCAGCAGCAGCAGAAAGCGCAGGGCGCGATCGAACACGCCGAGCTCGCCGGCCAGCGGCACCGGACCGTGCCATTGCGAAAAGCTCATGCCGAGGTCGAAATCGAGCGACCAGTCCGCCTGCGTGGTCACCATGCCGGCATCCATGTACAGGTTGTCGTTGCGCTGGTCCATCAGCACGAAGTCGCCCTGCACCTGGCGGGTGATGTACTCCATCGGCGGATACGGCAGCGTGGCCGCGTCGCCGAAAGTGAAGACGTCACGGATCTGCAGGGGCCGGTTTTCCCAGGTCCAGACGTCGCCGTTCCTGCCCAGGGAAAAATGTTCCGGATAATCCTGCGCCAGCGACACCATGAGCAGTTCGAGCGTATCCCACGACGCCGTCTGCATGTGCGGCAGCGCCTGGCAGCGCTGTGCATCTTCCAGCAGCACGAGCCGGCGGTCTTCCACCTCGCCGAGATAGTGCTCGTCGACGTCGAAGGCATGTTCGTAGACCGAGCCTGCCGGGCCACCGTCATGCTGCTCGATATTGACCGAGTACATGTAATCGTCGTCCGGATACGGAAAAGGAAAGCGCCGGACCGCATGCGGGCTGTTGGAAAACGTGTACGGCGGGCGGAACTGTTCGGCAGGTTTCAGGGCGATCATGTAGGGGTCCGTTTGTTTTTATAGATCGACGACGATGCGTGCGCAGGCCGCACGCGAGACGCAGATCATCATCTTCGTCATGCCGGCTTTTTCGGCCTGCGTCATCACGTGGTCGCGGTGCTCGACCGAGCCTTCCAGGAGCACGGTCTCGCATGCGCCGCACACGCCGCCGCGGCACATGTAGGGCGGCGCCAGGCCGCTTTCCTCGAGTGCTTCGAGCATGGTCTGGTTGTGCAGGACCTGGATCGTCCTGCCGCTGGCGGCCAGCGTGACCTCGAACGGCGCGCCGCCGGCGGCATGGGTGAATTCTTCATGGTGCACGTGGGTGGCGCTCCAGCCCAGTGCCGCGGCGGTCGACCTGACGGCGTCGACCAGGCTGTGCGGGCCGCAGACATAGACGTGGGTGCCGGCCGGCTGCGCACCCAGCAACGCCTGCACGTCCAGCCGGGCGTCGGGCCCGTGCAGGTGCGCCTGCCCGCCATGCTGCGCCGCTATCGCTTCCCAGAATGCCGCGTGTTCGGCGCCGCGCACGCAGTAGTGGAGAGCATAGCTGGCCCCTGCGCGGCGCAGGTCATGCAGCATCGAGCGAAACGGCGTGATGCCGATGCCGCCGGCAATCAGGATGTGCTTGCGGGCGTAGCTGTCGATCATGAACAGATTGGCCGGCGGCAGGATTTCGAGCAGATCGCCGGCCCGCACCTTCTCGTGCATGAAGGCCGAACCGCCGCGCGAGGAGGCTTCGCGCCGCACGGCGATTTCATACTGCTGGCTGTGGTAGCCGTCGCCCATGAGCGAGTACGGATTCTTGAAGGTCTGGCGGCCCTCGCGCATGATCACGACGACGTGACTGCCGCCGGCAAAATGCGGCAGGTCGGCGCCGTTCGCCGCTTCCAGGACAAAATGCCTGATGTGGGGCGTGACCTGCTCGACCCGGACCACGCGCACCTGCAGCGATTGCTGATAGCTCATGGTACGAACACCTCCTCGATGGTTGGTATCTCGCCCGGCGCTTCGGCGTCGATCTGCAGGCCCATGTAGGCGTTGAGGCGGCGCGAAAAATGGTCGCGCACCAGCAACTGGCAGCCGCAGGCCGAGCAGGCGACGATGTTGGTCCTGACCGGATAGGTCGTGGCGTTGCAGTGCACGCACGCCACCTGGCGCGCCAGCGAATCGGCTTGCTGCTGCTGCATTTCGTCTTCGCGGATGCCGAATTCGAAGGCAAGGTTGGAAATCGCCCAGATGAAGCGTTCGGTGCCGGCGATGTAGAGGCGCAGCCCCATCTGCGCCTGCTGGAAGCATTCGCGCAGATCGGCTTCGAGCGCGTTGCCGTGATCGTGGAAACGGCTCTGCGCGCACGGCAGCGCGCGCAGTTCCGTGGTCCGGTTTGCGCCGATCCAGGACTGGCTGTCGTAGTAGATTTCCACCGCGCCGGCTTGCGCGCCGAAGGCCGCATGGAGCCGGCCGATCGCCCTGCCGCCATCGCCCTGGCCGATCAGGATATGGCGTAGGCCGGACGGGTCCGGCGACAGCGTGCGGTACGCCGGCTTGCTTCTGTTAGCTGTAATTGACACGTTTTTTCTCCCGCGGTAGGACCGCCTGCGATAGGGTGCAACCGGGTACAACCGGATGCAACCGCGTGCAGGCGTCCCGGCGCCGCTTGCTCAGGTCGGCAACACGGCAATCGAATGGGTGTACCAGACCACCGCCACGCCTGCTGCTAGCGCCACGAACGGCCAGATGCCGGCTTTCTTCAACTGCGTATCCGGATGCAGGTCCAGGTCCTGCGCCATCGAGGCCGGAAACCTGCCCTTGTCCTGAACATAATGACGATACAAAAATACCGGCACGATCAGGGCGGCAAAGATCAGGCCGTTGCGCAAGGTGCCCACGCCCCAGACATCGGCGCCCAGCCCCATGAAGGCGAGGTTGACGAAACCGAACACGGCGCCGACGGCCAGCACGATGCTGCGGGCCCGGTAGGGCCGCTCGACGTTGCCGCGATCGAGGCGGTGAATCCAGCCCGACTGCAGGTTCAGGAAGTTGAAGATCACGTAGCCGACATTCGACATGGCCAGCACCATCACATAGTCCGACATCAGCAGCAGGATCAGGTTGAAGCCGAGATCGGTCCACATCGCATTGGTCGGCGCGCCGTGCCGGTTGACCTGGTCCAGATACTTCGGCAGCCAGCCGTCGTGGGCCGCCTGGTACAGCGTGCGCGACGAGCCGCCCATCGACGTCATGATCGACAGCACCAGCGCCAGGATGAGCATGATGACGATCAGGTTCTGGATGATTGCACCGCCGCCGATCATGTGCGCCATCGCCCGCGCCACGCCGGAGCCGTCGTAGATGCTCTTGTCGAGCATGCCGTCCAGACCGAGGACGCCCTGGAAGGCCAGCGGCACCAGCGTGAAGGCCGCCAGGCACAGCAGGCCTGAATAGAAGATCGCCTTGAAGACGTCCTTCTTCGGATTTTTGAATTCCGAGGTATAGCAGACCGCCGTCTCGAAACCGTAGGTCGACCAGGCGGCGATGAACATGCCGCCTGCCATCAGGGTCCAGCCGGCCATGTTCCAGGAACCGAAGACGACGCCGCCCTTGGCATCGTGGGCCAGCGGCAGCAGCGGCAGGAAGTGCGCCACCGGCATGTCGCCGGTCAGCAGCGGCACCAGGCCGATCAGGGTCAGGGGGAACAGCGCCGCCAGGGCCAGCACGGTCTGCAGCTTGGCGAATCCGGCGATGCCGCGGTGCTGCACGGCGAAGCAGCCCAGCAGTATCGCCGCGCCGATGAGAAAGGTCGCATTGATGCGCAGGACCAGGCCCTTTGCGACGACGTCGAGGTCGACCAGCGTCACCTGCCAGGTGTTGATGAGCGCATCCGGCGCAAACAGCGAGGTCAGCATGTAGCCTGCGGCAAGGCCGGAACCGATCGCCAGGACCGGCGACCATGCGAACCAGTTGCACCAGACCGAGACCGGGGCAATGAACTTGGAATAGCGGACCCAGGCCATTGCGCCGTAGACCGACGCACCGCCGGACTTGTTGGGAAACAGGCCGGCGATTTCAGCATAGGTGAATGCCTGCACGAAGCCCATCAGGATCGACACGATCCAGATGACATAGGCCGGCTGGCCGACGGTCGCTGCAATCGCACCGATCGAGAACAGCACCAGCGCCGGCACGCCCGAAGCCACCCAGAACGCGCCTTTCCAGTCGATCTTTCGATGCAGCGCATTGTCGTCGTCCGCGCTGCTGCCGCCAACGCCAAAACCCATTTCATTGACATCGGTAATTTGTTTCATGCTCGCGCCCATTGATGATTGTTACTGATACTGCTGCTGATGAAAACGACGCTCGCGTCGCCCTGCGCGCGGCCGGAGCCGCCATGCAGGGCAAATGTCGTTGGCCCGGAGTGGCTGGGAGCGCGCCGTCTTTCGCGCAAGCCAGGGCGCGCTCCCCATTGCAATGTGATGCATGCCGCTGCCGGCGCTCTTGCGAACGCCGGCATGCCTCAGAAGTGGTTGCGCAGTTCCTCCGCGATCTCGAACATGTCGCCGACGATGCCGTATTTTGCGTAGCTGAAGATCGAGGCTTCCCGGTCGGTGTTGACCGCGATGATGGTGTCGACGTGCTTCATGCCGGCCAGGTGCTGCACCGAGCCGGAGATGCCGAAGGCGAGATAGAGCCGGCAGGCCGAGGCCGTCTTGCCGGACTGGCCGACCTGGCGCGCCTTGGGCAGCCAGCCGGCGTCGGCCAGCGGCCGCGAGCAACCCAGCGTCGCGCCGATCGATTCGGCCAGTTCGGCATACTCCTCGACGTTGGTTTCCTCGCCCACGCCGCGCCCGATCGACATGATGAATTCGGCACCGGGTATGTTGACCGTGTCGACGCTCTCCGAGGCGACATAACCGGTGTGGCGCACGCGTGCAGGCGCGCCTGGCGCCGGCTGCGCCGACACCACCGCGGCGGCCACGCCAACCGGCGCCTTGAAGGTGCCCGCACGCACGGCCAGCACGACCACGGCCTTGCCGGGGAAGTCGAGTTCGACGCTGACCTTCTGGCTGTAGCCGGAGCGGGTTGCCACCAGCGTGTCGCCTTCGCAGGCCAGGCCGAACACATCGGTGGCCAGGCCATAGCCGTTGACCGCCGCAACGGCGGCGGCGTAACCGAGGCTGTTGACCGATTGCGGCACCAGCACCACCGACGGCTGCAGGCTGTCGACCAGGGCCTTCAGGCTTGCCGCGTACAGGTCGGGGTCGAAGTCGTCGTGGGCCGCCTCGACCCTGACGATGGCGTCGACGCCGCCGACCGCTACCTGGGTGACGAAGGCGTCGAGCCGGTTGCCGATCAGGGCGACGGTGATCGTGCCGCCGGTACCGGCCTTGATCGATTCGGCTGCGGTGATAAGTTCGAGCGTGACCGGACGCAGTTCGCCCTGACGATGTTCACCGATGATCAGAATGCCAGCCATGCTCATGCTCCTTTGAATTGTTTGATGATGTCAGCCAGCCTGGCGGCCTGCTCGGCGGGGGTGCCTTCGATGATCTCGGCGCCGCCGGTTTTTTCGGGTACGTACATGCGGCGCACGCGGCAGGCCGATCCCGCCTCGCCGACCTGGTCGGGACCGAGCCCGAGTTCGGTCATCGAGAGCGCTTCGATGGTTCGCGCCGCCGCCTGCTTGATGCCGCGCAGCGAGGCGTAGCGCGGCTTGTTGATGCCCAGCTGGATCGTGAACACGGCCGGCAGGTCGACTTCCATCGCTTCCTCCAGGCCGCCCTCGAGTTCGCGCCGGACTTTGGCGGTCTTGCCGTCGAGCTCGAATTTCGATACCACCGCAACGTGCGGCCAGCCGAGCAATCCGGCCGTGGCAAGACCCGTCGCGCCGAAGGCGAAGTCCGACGACTGCACGCCGGCAAAGAAGAAGTCCGGCGCCTCCTTGCCCGCGACCTTTGCCAGCACGCGGCCGATGGCCACCGGATCGGACCCTTCGAGGGCGTCGTCCCAGACGCGGATGGCACGGTCGGCGCCCTTGGCCAGGCACTTGCGCAGGCCATCGACGGCGTCGTCGTCGCCGATCGTCACGACCACCACTTCGACCGCGCCGTCGGCGCCGGCTTCCTTGATCAGCAACGCCTCTTCCAGCGAGTAGTCGTCCCACTCGTTCAAATCGAAACTGCGGAAATCGGCGTCGATGCCGCGGCCGTCGGCGGCAAGTTCGAAGTCTTCTTCCAGGACCGAAACCTGTTTTACTGCGATTAGAATTTTCATTGGTGTTTCATCTGTCTGGTCAGGATTGCACTGGCGTGGTGGAGGGAGCCGGACTGGTCGGCAGGGATGTGAAGAAGGCAAACCGCACCTGCGGGTCGGGGTCGCCGGAAAACTGCAGGCGGTCCGCCGCTGCCAGGTTGGCATGGCGCAAAAGGAGAAAACGGTTCAGCGGATAGACATCGTCGACCATCGCATGCAGCACCGCCGCTGGCGCATGGACATTGAGAATGACGGCGCGGCGCACGTCGGCGTCGGCATGCGCGGCGTTCGCCTGCAGCAGGGCCAGCGGCGCATGACGCTGCCGGGACAGCCCGGCCTGGACATCGATATCGACGTCGCCGGCCAGCTGCGCGATGATCGCGCCCGGCAAGTCCGTGCGGCAGGCAATGCCGGCGCGCACCCAGGCGCAGCTGTCGCCGGCCAGTACCGGCCACAGCGCCGGCGGGCACCGCACGGCCCGCGCCACGGCGCGCCGCACCGCCGCACTGGCGTCCATGGCCAGCTGCTGCAGCACCGCATCCTGCGTGCCGATGCTGCGCGCCAGCCAGCGCCGCACCCATTCGTCCGGGTCCTGCGCCAGCTGCTGCTGCACCCGCAGGTCCAGGCCGGACCGGCGCGCCAGGGCGCGCCGCACCAGGATCGCCCGGTCGCATGCGCTGCGTTCGGCCAGCGGCTGCGCGAGCATCGGATTGCGGGTCGCGGCAGCCCTGACCGGCGCCTCGGGCGAGGCCAGCAAACGTTCCAGGATCGCCGGCGGCGTGGCGCGGTGGCGTGCCTGCGCGGCCGCCAGCAGCGGTGCCGCATGCAGCTCCTGCAGGCGCGACGGCGGACACTGCGGATGATGCAGGATCAGTTGATTGAGGCAATCGTCGTCCGACCACAGGCAAGCGAGAGTTGCCGTCGGCGTGGCCGGGTTGCAGGCCAGCGTCAGGCGCACTGCCCGGCTCGGATCGGCAGCCAGGGCAGCGAGCACCGGTTGCGGCGCGCCCGGATGGGCTGCCACGCGCTCCCGCACCGTTGCCTCGGGGTGCGTTGCCAGCAGCGCCAGCAGCTGCGCCGGCGCCGCCTGCAGCGACGCAATGCGCGCCAGCACCACGCCGTCCTGTCCGTGTGCCAGCCGCACCAGGTCGTCGGCCGCCAGGCGCGGATTGCGCGCCAGGCGGCGCGCCAGCATCGGCTCGGCGTCGCCGCACATCTGCATGAGGATCGAGCGCGGCGCAACGGCAAGGGCCGCCACCTGCATGCGCTGGCGCCGGCTGCCGAAGACGATCGCGTCGAGCTGGCGGCGCAGCGGCGGCGACACCAGGTCGTAGAGCGCGCAGGCGGCGTGTACGTCATGGGCCTGCACTGCGCGGGCCGCGAAGACGTCAGGCGCGCTCGCGGCCGTCATGTCAGGCGTGTTCCAGCTGCGGCGCGGCAGCCACCGGCTCGGCCAGCTCCATGGCTTCGTCGAGCAGTTCGATCAGTTCCTTGACGATGAACTTGCCTTCGTAGCCCGCCGTCTTCAGGCCATCCTCGAACATGGTCAGGTCTTTCGGACAGCACACCACGAAAATCTGCAGGCCCTCGATCTGCGCGGCTTCGTGCATGCGGTTCTGCGAAGGCTTGTCGATGCCCACCGGATCGGGCATCCAGATGCGCCCGCCGCCGGCGCCGCAGCAGAAGGAGTTGTCGCGCGAACGCGCCATCTCGACCAGCTCGCAGCCGAGCGCCTTGAGGATGTCGCGCGGCGGCTCGTAGCCCTTGTTGTAGCGGCCCAGGTGGCAGGGGTCGTGGAAGGTCACGCGATAGTCCAGCTTTTTCCTGAGCTTGATGACGCCGTCGTCGATCAGGCGCTTGACCACCGAGGTGTAATGCTCGATTTCCACCGCGCCGCCAAAGTCGGGATATTCGTTCTTGATGGTGTTGTAGGAATGCGGGTCGGTCGTGATCACCTTGTTGAAGATCGACTGCTTCAACATGGCGATGTTGTTTTCGGCCAGCATTTCATACAGGCCTTCTTCCCCCACGCGGCGCACGTCGTTGCCCGAATTCGATTCGCCTTCGTAGAAGATGCCGAAGTCCATGCCGATGTGGTGCAGTATCTTTGCGAAGCTCTGCGACACCTTCTGGTTGCGCGGATCGAAGGAGGCGTAGTCGCCGACGAACCAGGCAAAATCGACCTGCTCCTTGCGGGCATCCTTGATCTCGAAGGGCAGCTTCTTGGTCCAGGCGGCGCGCTTGCGCCGGGACTCGTTGAACGAGTTGCCGTTTTTCGCAATGCCCTGCAGGGTTTTCTGCAGCAACGGATCCATGTCGCCGTCTTCGACGAGCTTGCGGCGCATCTGCACGATGATCGGCACATGCTCGACGGCCACCGGGCAGATCTCCACGCAGGCCATGCAGGTGCGGCAGGACCACAAGGTTTCGGCAAACACCTGGTTCGATCCGCGGCCGTGCACCACCAGCGCTTCCTCGTCGGGCATGGCGCCGTTTTGCAGGGCGTGATTGGCGAATTCGCGCAGCGTCAGGATGAAGTCGCGCGGGCTCAGCGGATAGCCGGTCGCGGTTGCCGGGCAGGCTTCATGACAGCGGCCGCACTTGGTGCAGGCGTCGAGGTTGAGCAGGTGCTTCCAGGTGAAATCGGTGATCTTGCCGTAGCCGATCTTGTCGGCCGTCGGGTCGGTCTTGGGCAGCTGCTGCGCCGCCCGCAGGTCCTTGAACATCAGCGAGCCGATGGAGGTAAAGATATGCTTGGCCTTCGTCCACGGCAGCACCGCGATGAACGACAGGGCCAGCATGCCGTGGAACCACCAGAGCGCCGTGCGAAAGCCATGGGCGCCGTCCGCCGTCACGCCCAGCTCGATCAGGGCGTAACTCACCAGCGTGCCGAACGGCTGCCACCAGCGCACCGGCCAGACCGTGGGATCGTCCTGCAGCCAGACCTGGCGCGCGCCTTCGAGCAGGTAACCGGTCACCCCGATCAATACCAGTATCCACAGGAACGCCCAGTCTTCCCGGCGATACCGGTCGCGGTCGAACTGCGCCTCGTCCGGCGCGCGGTCGGGCCGGCGGTAATCGAGCTTGGGCAGCTTCATCCACTTGCGGCGGTTCATCATGTACAGCATCCCGCCGAGAAAGCCGACGCCGGCAACGTCGAGCACCAGGGAAAAGCCGAGATAGAAATTGCCGTACCAGAATTTGTAGCCGAACAGCCGCTCGGTGATGTCGGCCTGCAGCGTGATGATCGAGGTGCCGGTGAACAGCACCACGAAGCCGAAGAAGATCATGGCGTGGGCGCGGCCGGCGCCGCGGTCGCGCCGCCGCAGGGTGCGGTGCGACAGTACGGTGCCGAGCAACGCGACGAAGCGTTGCCGCAATTCCGAAAACCGGATTGGCTGGCCGCGCGAATACTTGCGAAAGCCGGTGACGTACACGCCCCAGCAAAACGTTGCGATGGCGGCGTAACCGATCAGGTAGAACAGCACGATGAGAAAATCCGAGTGGCCCTGGAACAGGATCCGTGTGATCAGTTGCGGATCGACGGCACTCGTCATCGCGGGATTTTGCATCTCTGCCCTCTTTGTCTGGGAAAGGCGGGCCGCACGCCTGTGCGTACCCGTCCTGTATTGCCTGTGCGTGCTTGCCGCGTGCTTGCCTCCTGCCCGCTTCTGCAGCACCGAGGCAAGCGCCCAAACCCGGCGCGCGAGCGAAATTACAGCTTGAAGACGATTTCCGTATCCTTGGTAAAGCCGTCCGCCTTCAGCCGTGGCGTACCCCAGAAGGCGACTTCACGCTTGTACGGCAGCGGATGCTGCGGATCGGCTTCCTCGATTTCGCGCGCCACCCGGTGGCCGGTGAAGGTTGCGTCGGCAATCAGGCGCGGCGCTTCGGCGTCACCGATCAGGTAGACCGCCTTGACGTCGTTGCCGGCCCATTCGCCCTGCCTGGCCTTGAGTTCGAGATACAGCGCGTCTTCCGAATGGCGGCCGGTGACCACGACGAGCGAGTCGAAGTCGAGCCAGCGATGGCTGTCGTTGACCCGCCGCGGCAGCTTGCCCGGGCCCTGGTAGGTGCGCACCGATCCGTCGCCCCACAGGTTGTAGATCTCGATGCGGCCTTCCTCGACGCGGGAGGCGAAATGGTCGCCGATTTCCGTGACCTTCAGTTCATGCAGGCGCCGCATCATGTTCGGATACTCGAGCGTGAAGTGCATGTAGTGACCCATGTGCACGCCCGAGACGACCGTTACCTCATGGCCTTCCTTGGCCAGCTTCTCGGCCAGGGAAGGCGCCATGAAGTAGGTATCGGCGTTGAGGATGACGACCCGCTTGCCGATCTTCTTCTTGCCTTCCAGGACCTGCTCGGGGCTGAGGATGTACGGCAGCGCGGTGTCGATGCCCGGTATCGCGTCGTGGGTCAGGCCGTTGGTGCCGTCGGTGTTCCAGGACGAACCGGTGGCGATGACGATCTTGTCGGCGCCGTATTCGAGCGCCATGGTGGCTGTCAGCGGCTTCTGGCCGAGGGCAACCTGGGATTGCTTGCTCTTCTTGATCAGCTTGGCGATCTGGGTCTCGCGATAGTCGCGGTGGTAGCCCCACTCCGCCAGTCCCGGCAGGGTGACGACCTGGTTGAGGTGGCCGCCGATTTTCAGGGCCGTGTCGTACAGGTGGACGGTGTAGCCGCGCTCGAGCAGAACGCGCGCCGCTTCGGAGCCGGCCGGGCCGGCGCCGACGACCAGCACGGCGTCGTCCGACGTCTTCTTCGGGAATTTTTCCGGATGCCAGCCGCGCCGGTACTCTTCGCCTGCGGTCGCATTCTGGGTGCAGATCATCGGCGGGCCGCCGATTTCCCAGCGCGAGATGCAGACGTTGCAACCGATGCACACGCGAATGTCCTCGACGCGGCCTTCATCGATCTTGTTCGGCAAGAACGGGTCGGCAATCGACGGCCGCGCCGCGCCGATGATGTCGGCCCAGCCGTTGCGTACGATCTCGGTCATCTTTTCCGGGTCGACGAAACGGCCGACGCCGAGCACCGGTTTTTTCGCGACCTGCTTGATGAACCGGGTCCAGGGAACCTGGTGACCCTGGGCGTTGAAACGCGACGGCCCGGCGTCTTCGCCCCACTCTGCGATGTCGCCGACATCGACGTCCCAGAGGTCGACAATCGGGTCGGCCAGCGCGGCAAAGCGCATGCCGTCTTCTTCGACTTCGATGCCGCTGGCGCCGTACAGGGAGTCGACCGCAAACCGGGTCGCCAGCGCACAGTCGGGCACGGCGCGCTTGACCTTTTCCAGCGTCTCGATCCAGAAGCGGGCGCGGTTTTCGAACGCGCCGCCATACTTGTCGGTGCGCTTGTTGTAGTAAGGCGAGAGAAACTGCAGCGGCAGGTACGAGTGCGCGCCATAGACGTAGACGATGTCGAAACCGGCGTCGCGTGCGCGCAGCGCTGCCTCGACGTAATAGTTCTGGACCATCAGGATGTCGTCCAGGTCCATCGCCTTGCAGTAGCTCAGGTTCTCGAATTCGGAATTGAACTGGCTCGGGCCGCGCGGTGTCGCGCGCGACTCCATGTTGGGCGCATGCGCGCCGCCGTACCACATCTCGACACCGGCTAAGGCGCCGTGGGCGTGGACGTTGTCGCACATCGCGCGCAGGTTGTGGACATCGCCGTCATCCCACAGGCGCGCCGACAGGCGATGGGTGTCATCGGCTTCCGGATGGATCGAACAGTATTCGGTGTTGATGCCGGCCCAGCCGCCTTCGGCCTTGATGCCGCGGTGCGCTGCCTGGAAGCCGGGCCGGTCGGAGCCGGCGCCGATGCAATGCGGCACCTGGTAGAAACGGTTCTTCAGCGTCTTCGGACCGATCTTGATCGGCTCGAACAGGATGTCGTATTTTGGGTCGCGTGCCATCGTGTGTCTCCAGTGTGGAATGGGTAGTGGCGCATGCCGTGGTGGCACGCCGATCGGATCAGGCCGCCGGTGGCGTCATCGTCCGATGACGCCACCCGGTGCAACGCGCGAATCAGCCTTTGGCGATGCGCTTGATTTTTTGCGGATCGTCGAACGGCATCGTGTGGCTGATCGCCCTGGTCGTGCCGCCCTTGCCGCGCACGTCGAGCTTCTGGCCGTGCACCGCGTACGGCACCTCGAGCCGGGCAATCGCCATCGATTTTTTCGTCAGCGCCGAATACATGCCGCAGGTGATCACGCCGACCTGCCTGTCATCGGCCCACAACGTGTCGCCGCCTTCGCTGGCAATGTCGCCCTCGAGCAGCACGCCGAAGATCCTGAAGCGCTCCTTGCCCTGCAGCCGGTAATGTTCGTTGGCGCCGCGGAAATCGGTCTTGCCGGGCGAGACCGTGAAATCCAGGCCCAGCTCCCAGAGCGAATCGCCGGCCGGCGCATCGGCGAAGGGATACATTTCCGAATTGTCGTAGGGGTAGAAGACCAGCGAGCTTTCGACCCGCAACCAGTCCAGCGTCAGGAAGGCGCACGGGATGATGCCCATGGCGGCGCCTTTCTCGACGATATTGTCCCAGACATGATGGGCGTCGAGCGCCCGGCAGAAAATCTCGTAGCCGCGCTCGCCGGTATAGCCGGTGCGCGAAATCGTCACCGGCCGACCGAACAGGGTCGTGTGCATGTGATGGAAGTAGTTCAGGTCGCGGATGCCGGGCACATGCGCGGCCAGGAAATCAACCGCCACCGGCCCTTGCAGGGACAGGTCATGCAGGTCGTCGTCGAACAGCACGGCGACGTTGCGCCCGAGTGCGGCGCGCGTCAGGGCTTCGTAGCCCTGGCCGCCGCCGTGCACCACCAGGAAGGCGCTCGGGCCGTTGCGAAAGATGACGCAGTCGTCGATGAAATGGCCGCTCTCGTTGAGCATGGCGGCATAGACCGATTTGCCCGGGTACAGTTTGGTGACGTCGCGGGTCGTGACGTCGTTGATCAGCGCCTCCGCATGGGGACCGACGACATGCACCTTCTTTAGGCCGGAGACATCCATCAGCCCGGCCTTGGTGCGAATGGCCTCGTGATACACGCTGATGTCCTGTTCGTACGTCCAGGCGCAACCCATGCCGTTCCAGTTTTCCAGCTTGGAGCCCAGCGCCGCGTGCCGGTCCGACAAGACCGTGCGTCTGTAGATATTCGTCATGCTGTCAGGTTCCTTTGCAGTGATTACAGGGCCGATGAATTCGGCTTTTGTACCTAAACGTTTGGGGGCAAAAGCGCCTGACGGCGCATCACCAATACTGTACATTCATGCAATGACAGGCCGATGACGTTGTGCCAACGACAGGGCAGTTCCGTTGCCGGAAAGCCTGCTGAATTTGCATTAGGCCGTGTCGCCGGTCTGACCCGTTGCAAGAACAGGACATGCCGTTGCGGCACCGCCGCCGATCCCGAGGGATATATCACCCAAGGAAACTATTGTTCCTATTATGTTCTCAAATTTTCTCAACAGTCAACAATATTCACTCCAATGAAATCATGTAATACTCTTGAAATTGGGCGTACAGGAGCAGGCATGGAAAATATCGAACAGATGGAGAATCGCTCGCTCGAGCGCTACCTGGGAAGCGCATTGCGCGAGTTGCGGCTCAAGCACCGGCTGACCATCAATGACGTGGCCCAGCGCACCGACATCAGCCGCGGCATGCTGTCGAAGCTGGAGAACGGCCAGACCTCTGCCAGCCTGGACACGCTGGCGCGCCTGGCGCGCGCGCTGGGCGTTTCCATGTCCTCGCTGTTTCGCGAATACGATATGCCGGAAGCCTCGGCCCGCCTGATCAAGGCCGGCGAAGGCATGGAGGTGGTGCGGCGCGGCACCAAGTCCGGCCATACCTATCATCTGCTGGCCTACGACCAGGGGCCGACCAAGCTGTTCGAGCCGTTTCTCATCACCATCAACGATGGCGCGGAAACGTTCCCCACCTTCGAACATCCGGGCACCGAATTCATCTACATGCTCGAAGGCGAAATCGAATACCGGCACGGCACCCAGCTCTACCTGCTCGAGCCCGGCGACGCCTTCACCTTCCGCGGCGATATTCCGCACGGGCCGGAGCGGCTGATCAAGCTGCCGATCCGGTTTCTCTCGATGATGGTGTATCCGACCCAGGCGCAGGAGCTTTGACGGGCAGGCCCGTGGCCTGATGTGACGGGCGCATTGCCGGGCCCGCCCGCTTATTTCGGTTCCGGCGACACCAGCCCGTTTTTCGAAAAAACGACCAGCTTGCCTGCGCTCGTCGCCACCGCCGCGGTCAGCGACAACCGGTCGGCACGCTGGCTGGCGGTAAAGGTCTTGCCGCCATCGGCGCTTTCGAGCACCGTACCGTCGAGGCCGGTGGCGATGATCTTTTCGCCGAGCTGCACGAAATCGGTCACCGAACTCTTGGTCGACGAGCGCGAAGGCTGCCACGAGCGGCCGTCATCGACGCTGTAGTACACCGTTCCCCGCAATCCGCCCGCAACCACCGTGCCGTCGTTTAAGGCGATACCGCTCCAGAAGGTTCCCTTGTAGCCGGTGCCCAGGTAAGTCCAGGTCGCGCCGAGGTCGTCGGAACGCAGCACGGTCCCCTGCTCTGCGGCCACGTACAGGGTGCCCCTGGCATTGGCGAAGATCCTGAACAGGTTGCGGTCGGCCTTGCCGCCATCGGGCGGCGGCGGCAGCTTCGTCGTGTTCCAGGTCTTGCCGCCGTCGGTGGTGGCCAGCATCAGGGACCACAGGCCGACGGCCCAGCCGTGCTGGGCGTCCTTGAAATAGATCGAGAACAACGGCTGGTCGACCGCCATGTCCGAGCGCTGGACCTGCCAGTGCTCGCCGCCGTCTTCGGTGGCCAGGATCACGCCCCACTGGCCCGCCGCCCATCCCCGGCGATCGTCGGTGAAGGTGACGGCGGTCAGCACGCAGCGCACCGGCACCGCCTTGGCCTGCCTGAAGGTCGCGCCATCATCGTCGGAGAGCAGCACGATGCCGTGGTCGCCCACGGCCACGATGCGGCGCCCGGCGCGCGCGGCCGAAAGGATCATCGCCGAAGTGGCCGCCGTCGTGGCTTCGGCTGCCTGCAGGACCAGCCCGCCCTTCTGCGCAAAGGACGGCGCGGCGCCAAAAAAGAGCAAGGCGGCGGCGAGCAGCACCTTGGCGGGAGTCTTTCCCTTGAAGCGGATATCCATGCTGGCCGGTGCCTTAGTGGTTCAGAATCTTCGATGCGCGCACCTTGGTGCGCCGCGGAAAAATACGTTCGAGTACGACAGCCAGCGCCGGCAATGCCGTCATCGCCATGACCAGGTTGACCATGAACATGAAGGCAAGCAGCTTGCCCATGTCGGCCTGGAATTTCAATTCCGAAAAGGCCCAGGTTGCAACGCCCACGGCAAGGGTGATCGCCGTGAAGATCGTGGCCATGCCGACTTCGAGAAGCGCCTGCTCGACGGCGCTGGCTATCGCCACGCCGTTGGCCAGATGCAGCTGCAGGCGGTTGTAGATGTAGAACGAGTAATCGACGCCGATGCCCACTGCCAGCACCATCACCGGCAGCGTGGCCACGGTCAGGCCGATCTCCAGGTCCTTCATGAACCAGTAGCCGATGAAGGTGCCGACGGTCAGCGGCAGGCAGCAGGCGATGACGGCGCGGAAGTCGCGGTAAGCCAGGAAGACGAGAATGATGATGGCGGCATAGACGTAGACCATCATCGGCCATTCGCTTTTTTCAACCTCGTCGTTGGTTGCGGCCAGTACGCCGGCATTGCCGCCGGCGAGGCGGATCTTGACGCCGTCGAGGTGGTGCGTGTCACGAAACTGCCTGGCCGCGCCGATCACGCCGTTGATCGTGGTGGCCTTGTGATCGGCCAAAAACAGGTGCACCGCGGTCATGCTGCAGTCGCTTTTCATGTAGCCACGGATGCGGCTGATCTCGGTGCTCAGCGCGCCGTAGTTGGTGGCGTCGATCGGCACCACCGCCATCTTCGGATTGCCCTCGTTGTAGCCTTCGCTGTAGGTGCGCAGCTGGCTTGAATACGAGGTCACCGAGACGACGCCCGGCACGTTCTGCATGCGCCAGGCAAAGTCATCCTCGAAGGCGCCCAGCGCGACATTGTTGCAGGAGTTCGGCGGCGCCTCGAGCACCACGGTGAGCCAGTCGAGGCCGACGTCGTAATTGCGCGCAATCGAGACCGCATCGCGATTGAAGCGTGCCTCCGAGCGCAACTCCGGCGCACCCGGCTGCAAGGTACCGATGACGCGGTCGCGGCTCTGCCAGACGGCCGTGCCGAAGACGGTAAACATCAGGACGACGACGACGACGGCATTGCGCGGCGCGGCCACGCGGGCCAGCACCCGCAGCCATCTGGTGCGCTGCTCGCGCTTTTGCATGGCCTTGTCGGCATATTGTTTGGTGAACCGAAAGAAGGAAGCGGCCACCGGCAGCATGATCAGGTTGGTCACGATCTTGTAGGCCACGCCGATCGAGGCGACGATTGCCAGTTCGCGCACCATCGGAATCGGGATCAGCACCAGCGTGATGAAGGAGACAAAGGCCGTGATGAGCGCGAGCGTGCCGGGAATGAGCAACCCGGTAAAGCTCGCGCGCGCGGCCTGCAGGGTGGTCTTGCCATGCGAAAGCTCGCGCACGATGAAGTTTATCTGCTGCACGCCGTGCGAGACGCCGATCGAAAACACCAGGAACGGCACCAGCACGGCAAGCGGATCGAGGCCGTAGCCGAGCAGGCGCAGCGTACCGAACTGCCAGACCAGCGAGGTCAGCGAGCAGGTGATCGGCAGGATCGTAAAGCGCAGCGAGTGGCAATACCAGTAGACCGCCAGCGCGGTGAGCAGCAGCGCGATGGCGCAGAAGGCAAGCACGCCGGAGGCGCCGTCGGCGATGTCGCCGATCTGCTTGGCAAAGCCGATGATCTGGATCTCGAAGCGATCGTCCTCGAATTTCTTGCGCAGCGACTCGAGCACCTGGTTGTAGGCGACGTAGTCGAGTTTCTTGCCGCTGGCGTCGGCTTCGGCCAGGTCCGCCGTGATCATGGCGCTGCTTTGGTCGCGCGAGACCAGCGTGCCGATGAAGCCGCCCTGGTTGGTGGTGCGCTGGATGTTTTTGGCCAGCTCCGGCGTGAGTTTCTCGGGCGTGACGGTACCGGGGATCAGCGGATCGGCGCGAAAGCCTTCTTCCGTGATTTCATTGACGAAGCTGTTCGGCGTCCACAGCGACTGCACGCCGAGCCGGTTGATGTTGGGCAGGTAGATGACGGCCTGCGTGACCGCATACAGGCGGGCCAGTCCTTCCTGCGTGAAGATGGTGCCGTTCCTGGCCTTGACGACGATGGTCAGGCGGTTGGCGCCGAACAGGTCGTTGCGGTATTTCTGGAATGTCTCGATGTATTCATGGCCGCTCGGCATCTGTTTTTCAAAGCCGGCCTCCATCTTGAGCTGCAGCGCAAAGACGGCCATGAACGCGGTGAAAATTGCAATCAGACCCACGGTCAGGACGCGATGACCGAAAAAAAACGTTTCTAGCCTTGCCACCCAGGTGTTCAACATAAGTCTTGTTCTTAACCCTTGCACTCAACTGAAGACAGCGGGGCCGATGCCCCGCTGCGGATACGTACGCCAGGCTAGAAGTTGTAGGCCAGGAAGCCGCCGAGGAAGTCGCGGTCGCCGAACGGCTGGCGCACCTTGTCGCCGCCCCAGTAGGCGGTGTAGTTCAGGCCCGCATTCCACTTGCCGCTGTTCTGCGTCAGCAGGAGGTAGTAGTTTGCCGACTTGGCGCCCTGCAGGAACGGTGCGGCCAGGGTCGGCGTGTCGCCCTTGACTGCGGCCGAGAAGGTCACGCCAGGGGTGACTTGCCAGCCGCTGATGAGCTTGCCGTCGTAGGTCCAGTTGAAGTCGGCCGTTACGCCAAACGAATTGGCCGTTCCGGCGCCGGCGGCAATCGGATAGCCCAGCGTTGCATTGGTCGAGTTGTCGGTCCAGAAGGCGTAACCTGCCGCCGGCGCCTGCGTTACCTGGACGCCATCCATGGTCCGGGTGTAGCGGGCGTTGGGGCTGACGCCGGGATAGCGGATCATCACGGCTTCGGTCGTCAGTGTGGCCGAGCTGGCGCCGCCCAGGAGATTGAGGAAGCTGGCGTAGTTTGCCGGCGTGATGCCGAGCTGCCCGGTCAGGTGCATCTGGTATTTCTGCTTGTCGATCCATTGCTGGCAATTGACGCCGGCAACGGTGGAGACATTGGCGTCGAGCGCGGCGCCCGGCGTGAAGCAGCCACCGAGCGCTACCGCATCCTTCGGCCGATACGACAGCTCCCAGCCCAGTGCCCAGTCGCCCACGGGGAAGTTGGCGCTGACGCCGAAGAGCTTGCGGTTCTGCAGGAAATCCCAGCGGAACGGCGTGGCGGCTACCTCTTCCACGACCGGCGACTTGTCGTGATAGTTCAGGTAATACACACCCAGGTCGAGCGCCTTGCCTTCAGGCTTGAAGTGCAGCGCGAGGCCGTATTGACCCGTGTTTTTCGGCGTCTTGTCGCCGACGAACGGAAAGCCGAGCGACGAATTCGGCGGACCGGCAAAGTCGCCGTTGACCAGGCCCGTCTGCGCCTGGTGGATTGCGGCGAGATTACGGCTGCCGGCGACATAGGCGGCGTCGACAGCGCCGACGTTGTAATTGTTCGTGTTCAGGTACAGCGGCTCGCGGCCCTTGTCGAAGATGTCGCTGGCGGAAAAATACGAACCGGTCGGTGGCACCCGGTTGCGGTTCCAGCGGAACTGGTAGTACGAGTCGATGCTCAGGCCATTGCCGAGGCTGCTGGCAAAGGAGATCATCGGCGCCGGTATGACGGCTTCCTTGATCTGTGTACCGGGAATAGCCAGCTTCTGCAGGTCCAGCGAATTGGTGACGTTGATGCCGCCGGCCGTGTAGACGCTCTCGCCCCAGTTCAGCACCTGGTTGCCCAGTCGCAGCCTGGCGGTCTGGCCACCGATCAGAAAATCCTTGCTGACCCAGAAATCGAGCAGCCGCACGTCGCGCGCCAGCTGGGTCTTGGCATCGTTTTCGAGCGCCGAGCGCGCCGTCTGGGTGGCGGCGAAATCGTAGAGCCAGGTGCCGCGTGCGAGGAACTTGTAGCCGTCCGGCAGCTTCAGGAGCAATTCATGCGTACCCCTGATGTTCGCCGCAAAGAAATCGCCCTTGTTGTAGTTCAGGTTGCCATTGTCGCCATTCGAATACTGGGCAGTGTTGACGCTGTCGGCACTGCACGACGAGGTCGCATGGCCGATCAGGTCGCAGCTCTGGTTGCCGGTCCTGCGGCCGAAGCCGGCGGTAATGGTCGAATCGAACGAGCCCTGGAACATCTCGGTGCTGAATGGCACGGCAATCGCACCGGTCGAGAGCAGCGTCGCGCCGATCGCCGTCAATCCTGACAATTTGTATTTGAATTTCACGATACCGCCCCTTAGTGTTGACGACAACAACCGATGGTGGGTCATGCCGATCTCCCTGGCAGCAGGCGACTTGCCCATGGCGAGCCTGCCTGCGACCGGAAACCGGTGCCCGATGTGGAGTGCCTAGCGCTCGCTGACGGCGCGCAGGGTGTCGGGCGTGTAGAACCCGGACTTGAAGCGGGACTCGTTCGACTCCTTGAAGTAGTGAACGTCGGAGCCCTGGCCGAGGACCGAGTAATCCGTCACGTAACGGCCGGTCTGCAGGTCGTACTGGACGAACGGATTGTAGGTACAGGTGCCGCCGAGCTCCCAGACCGGGATCTGCCATGCCTGACGCACGTACCAGATCTTGCCGCTGGCGTCATAGTCTTCTGCAATGACGATGTTCCAGGTGTCTTCGTCGAGGTAGTAGGTGCGCTTGGGCGCCGAATGGCGCTGCCCCTGCTTGACCGTTGCCTCGATCACCCAGACCCGGTGCAGCTCGTAGCGGCCGTAGTCAGGATTGACGAAGTCCTTCTTGTACGCATCGGCCATCTTTGCATTGAAGTCATGCATCTTGAAGGCGTCATGCGGAATGTAGACTTCCTTCTTGCCCGCCAGCTTGTAGTCGAAACGGTCGAGCTGACTCCAGAACATGTTCTGGATGTCGACCATGTACTCGTTTTCGAAGCCGAGCAGTGGCGCATCGTAGACATATGCCGGCAGGCGCCGAACGCGCCGCTGTCCCGGGAAATAATAGGACGTCTCCGGCGCCTTGTTCAGGTAGCTCGTCGAAATCAGCGCCTGACCCGCCAGTCCTGCCGGTGCGGCGTACTTGTAATACGTATAGAACTCGATGTTGCCGTTGTCTTCGACGTTCTTCGCTTCCTTGCTGCCGCCCGGGAAGAACTGGGCCAGCTCGTAGCTGTAGAAGACGAATTCATTCGATCCCCGGCTCGGACTCAAAACACTGCCGCCGTTCTTGAATTCGAAGCCGACGCCGGTTGCGCGCAGCTTGTGGTTCCACATCGCCTCGACACCGTTCTTAGGAATCGGAAACGGTATGCCCATCGCCTTTGCATGGGCCAGGCTGAAGCCGTCGGCTGCCAGCCTGGCTTCGGTGGCATTGTCCTTGGTCTTTGCTTCGACCGCATCGGAGACGCCACAGTTACGGTGGCTCTGATACACGTCCATGTGATAGCCCTTGGTCTGGCGGATCACTGCAGCCTGTCCCGGGGTCACCTTGTCGGCATATTTATCGATGTTCGAGGCATCGATGGAGAACAGCACCTTCTCGTCCTTGTATTTCGAAAACTGGGAGCGCACCTTGCCGACCGACCAGCCCGGAAGCGGCTCATCCTTGCCGCCCCACGCGGGAATGGTCCCTTCCTTGTTGCCGGCGCGTTCAGCGCCGACCGGCGTGAGGTCTTTCCCCAACCGTTCGCCTTCATTCGCACCGATCGCGCTTTTGGCGACGAAGGAAGTTAAACCGAGTACCGTCATTAAAACGGCAAGTGAACGTCGACGCATGGCACAGATCCCTCTCAGAATTGTCCTGATTAATCAAATAAACAATGGCTCGGTAAAAAGGCGAACGTCGGCGTAATCCCTGATGCGACGATCGAAGTCCCGTCAGGGGTCGAGGTCGGCGACATCGATGAAAAGCAGCACTCCCGTGTGGTTACGGAAAGAAAACAGCAGCTGGGAAAATAATTTTTGTGGAAATTATTTTGCTACTTCTTGGAAACAATTTTTCATATTATGCGCGTTAAATTTCCTACCAGTCAAACAATTTTCACGCCAATCAATTAATTACTTTTTTTTGTAATAATTGTGACCAGGTTGGTCGCCCGGATACCCCGCAAACGTCGAGCGCCTGCAAGTCCTGAGACGAAACGCAGGGGTGCATACCCGGTTCCGGCGCACGGGAAAACCGCCTGGAAAATATGCTGGCGCCGCATTTTCCCGGGGCGCGCGCGCATGCAGGATCGGGCAAACCGGGGTGCAATGCCCCTGCCCGCAAGGTATCGCCGCGGCGTGCGTCAGTGCGCAATGCAAGTTTGCACTTGCAAGTTGACCGGTCGACTACTATTATTGAGTTGCCTTTTTTAAAAATCTCATTGCATCGACATGTGCGCGTTCCGGGTCAGCTACCGTGCGCCGTCGTGTTTTACCAGGGGTAACGCATGGCAGGAAGACTGGCAACCGATCTGGCAGCGGCCTGCGCGGCGTTCGGGCCGGCCGTCGCCGCGACCTCGCGCGACGGCGTGCTGAGTTATGCCGGCCTTGCCGCCCATGCGCGCGAGGTAGCGACGGCGCTCCATGCGGCGGGCATCGAGGCCGACGAACCGGTGCACGTCAACGTCTCCAACGACAGGCTGGACCTTGCGGCCTTGCTGGGCGTCTGGCTGGCCGGCGGCGTGGCCGTGCCGGTCCACCGGACGACGCCGGCGGCGGCTGTAGCAAGCGGGCGGGCAAAGTCCGGCGCGCGCTTCCTGGTGGACATGCAGGCGCTGGCCGGAACCGATCGGATCGTCTCTGCGATTGCGCCGACCGCACCGCCGTTTCGGCCACTGCTCAACGACGCGGCATTCGTCATCTTCACGTCCGGCTCGACCGGCACGCCGAAAGGCGTCGTCGTCACGCACGATGCATTCCACGGCAAGATGCAGCAGATCGACCGCCTCTTGAACTTCGCGCCGGGCGAACGTTCATTACTGGTGCTCAACATCACCTTCAGTTTCGGCCTGTGGATCAGCCTGCTGACGCTTCTGAAGGGCGGCACCCTCGTGATGCAGGAGAAGTTCGAGCCGCTCCAGTTCCTGCAGACGCTGCACGACGAGCGCATCACCCGCGTCGGCATGGTGCCGACCATGATGCGGGTGCTGTTTTCCCGGCCCGACCTGGTCGGCCGCATCGACGCCCTCAACCGCGCGGGCAGTCTGCGCCAGATCCTGATCGGCGGCGAGTCGCTCGGGCATTCGCTTGCCCACGCCATCCGCCAGCGTTTCGACGGCTCGGCCCTGATCGACATCTATGGCCTGACCGAGACGGCGACCTGCGATTTCTTCGCCTTTCCGGCGGACTTTGCCATCCATCCCGGCTGCATCGGCCGGGTCGCGCCGAACGTGCAATTCAGGCTCGTCGGCGACGACGGGCTGCCGCCGGCGGCCGGCGCCATCGGTGAGCTGCAGCTGCGCAGCCCGTATCTCATGAACGGCTATCTCGACGAGCCGGCGCTGACGGCGGCGGCTTTTTCCGAGGGCTGGTTCCGCACCGGCGACCTGGCCCGCATGGCCGGCGACGACGTGGTCGAACTGATGGGACGCAGCAAGGAAATCATCAGCCGCGGCGGCAACAAGGTGACGCCGGTCGAGATCGAACAGGTCCTGTGCGGCCATCCCGACGTGCTCGCTGCGATGGTCGTCGGCGTGCCCGACGCGCTGCTGGGCGAGCGCATCCATGCCCTGCTGGTGCTGCGCGGCGGCGCGCCTTTCGACCAGTCCCTGCTGGGGCCGTTTCTGGGTGACAGGCTGGAGCGATTCAAGCAACCCGATGTCTATTATCTGCTCGACGAATTGCCGCTGGGGCGAACCGGCAAGGCCGACCGGGCCAGCCTGAAGTCCCTGATCCTGGCCGGCGCCATCGCGCCGGCGGACCTGTCGGCCAAACCTCTTTGAAAGCACGCCATGCCTGACTTCTCTTCAATCCTGTTCGAGTGCAAGGACAAGATTGCCCGCATCACCCTGAACCGCCCGGAACGCCTCAATGCACTCGACAAGGCGACCCTCATCGAAATCAACCAGGCGATGGACCTGGCCGAGGCCGACGCTGCGATACGCGTCATCGTCGTCAGCGGCGCCGGGCGCGCTTTTTCATCCGGCTTCGACCTGAAGGCGCAGATGGAAAGCAGGCCCGAAGGCGCGGCCGTCTGGCGCGAGATCCTCGACCTCGACTTCAACACCACCATGCGGTTCTGGAACAGTCCGAAGCCGACGATCGCCGCTGTCCACGGCGCCTGCATGGCCGGCGCATTCGAAATCGCGCTCTCGTGCGACATCACCGTGGCGGGCGAGGACGCGGTCTTTGGCGAGCCGGAACTGAAATTCGGCGCAGGCATCGTCACCATGCTGCTGCCCTGGATGACCGGCCCGAAGCAGGCAAAGGACATCATCTTCACCGGCGAGGACAAGATCAGCGCGCGCGACGCGTTGCGCATGG
>JANXSS010000025.1 GCA_025356535.1 Herminiimonas sp. | reverse complement strand
CAACACAGCTGGTGTTGCCTTGCCGCAGTGGTAAGTCGTACGAGCCTGGTATTCAGACGTGCCTTCTTGCGTTCAACGTCGTTGCGTGATGCCTGGCTTGCAAGCATCGATGCAGCCGTTTGCGCGACTGCCGGATCGGGGTGCGCCGTTGCCCTGTTTTTTTCAAAATCGTCGATCTTGTCTTTCGCTTGTTTGACTCTCGCTAGTGTGTCAGCCAGGTCGGACGTTTGCCGCACCAGGATCCTGAACGTGTTGACGGAAAGTTTTTCGTCAGGCATCGAACCAATCAAGCGCATCGTTTCGGCGGATTCGCCCCGGCGCATGGCATCGTTTCTCAGGAAACCTTGCAGGGTTTGACGCGCTGCGCGACGCTGCGCCACGATCGGCTCGATGGCGGTGGAAAATCTGTCGATGTCTGCCTGCGCATGACCGCACCTGCGCAAGACGTCAGCCATCTCTGCCGTGCGCTCATGGGCAGGCAACGGTCCTGGACCGACGTAGAGATCACCAATTGAATCGGCCAGCCTTTCGAGTTGGCGCCGTACTTGAGGCGGCAGCACACCATCTCGTACGAATTTGGTGACGGCCTGTTTGAAGACACTTCTGGCCAGTGCCATGCGGTGCTGGTCGCCGGTCTTGAAACCGTCGACGATATGGTCTTGCGCCACGCTTAAGAGAAGGCGAAACTCAGCCAATCGCGCATCCGCCAAGGGGCTGCGAGCGGGATCGCCACCGGGCTGCAGCAAGGCATCGAAGTCTGCAAGAACAGCTTTGACCAGATGGGGCGACGTAAAGAGAACTGGTGTTGGCGGCAGCGGGTTCAGGACCGCAGGTTGTTTTGACAGCAGGAAATTTCGGTAGATCGCCTTCTTGATGCGCATTCGGTCCTTGCGGTCCCGTCTGTCATCCATGTGGTTGAGCAGCGCAACGAGGTCAGGTGTTGGTCGCCCCAGATACTGATCGTCCGATGGCCGGTTCAGCGTGAACGGTAGCGCGCTCTTAATTTTCTGAAACCTGGTCGTTGGCAGGCGTGCCTGTTTTTTCAGCTTGTAATCAGGATCAGTCCGCTTCAGCCATTCCTTGATGTATTCATTTTCCGCACGGTCCTTACCCATGATCCGGGGTTTTGCGGTCGAATTGTCAACCGCCTTTTCGTATAGCATCGCGTCTGACATCTGTCGCGCCTTGACACGCGCGGAGAAGGGGCGGCGCCAGTCGGCGAAGTTGGACTTGAACCGACCGGCCAACGATTTTTTGCGATAACGCATGGTCGTCGCCAGGAACGGATTCGTTAGAACCTCCCTCTCACGCAACGGCAGGAAGCGGCCGCTCGTCCTGTCGTAGACCAGGTAGACGTTGCATTCGGACGAGGGCTCTTCGCCGGCAATTTTTAACGGTCTCGACAGGTGCGTCAGCTGCTTGCCCCGTGTCGGCCGGCCGGATTCGATGTCGAGAACATTGACGTTGAATTTCTTTCCTGCGTGGCCGCCAAGAAATTTCAACAGGAAATCCATCCTGCGGTTATCAGCCGCTTTCTCTTCATCCGACGCACGCGGGTCGAGAACCATGCTGCCGATTGCCGTGTGCGCCAGCGCAGGGAATTTCTGGTTGACGCGCGCAAGAACGCGCAGCGCTTCGGCCGTGTGCACTTGGCGATCATGATCAAACACCGGGTCCGTCGCAGCCGACATATCGTTTTTTCCGTGCACGCCGGTCATCGCTGCGATCACAGCGGTAATGAAATTCAGGGAAGGATGTGCATCGTTCGGGGAGCATTCGATACCTTGCAAGCGCAGGCACGCCGACAAGGATTCGACCGGCGGACGCCGGCCATCGAAGAATTCAGCCGGCAACGGAACGTTCTTTTTGAGTATCCGCTCGATCCTTGCGTCCACATTGCCAAGTCCAGCCAAGTGGTGTCGCCGGAAGAAATACTCTTCACGCTGGGGTGGCGTTAGCGGCACATTTTTCGTGTCGGGCGCGTTTGGTGCCGTTTCCTTCGGCCGGAACCGACTCGACAGGGTATTTTCAGCTTCGAACGAACGCGCCGAGGTCGCTTGCCCCTTCGAAAGGCGCGACAGAGTCTTTTTTTGGGGGAACGCAGTTGAGGGACGACGGGACGGATCTTGCCCGATCCGGGGCAGGCGATCCCTGAAAGTGCGGGGACTGGACCGATTCGTACCGACGGGACTGGCGTTGCTCCGCTCATCGTCGGCGTCCGAGCCAGGAGACGGGGGAATGCCTGCGACCTGGGCATTGGCAGAATTCGGCACTCGGATCTGTACTATCAGGCGGCGACCCATTCAAGCTCCACATAAAAACGCGCTGCGAATCATCGGATGCTGTGCACCAGCGAAATGCGGCAATTTGCTGCAGTCGAGATAGAACGCCGTGTCAGGGCGCCCGGCGGATGCCCGAAAAGTCCTGGCCGTCGCGCCGACATGCTAGGCCACATAAATGTCAGAAACAGGCAGCGCTGCGAAGGCTGGAGCATGGATGCGAACGGACATTTCTTTTTTACATCAAGACTAGTGGCCGTGCATGGCGCACTGCAGCCAATGCCGACTCATCGCGCTTGCGGCTTGTGGAAGCACGTTTTGGGATCGTAATCCCTTAAAAAAGTGATCGCGCGCTAGCACGCCGGCCAGACCAGCGTCGTCCGAAGCGATACCTTCCATATTGCAAGGGAGGGAGGAATTTGATTGCTGCTGTCGAAAGCAGTTACTGGCGAACCGCTTCCCCTGCACGGAGGGTGGCAGGAATTTGTCCAGGACTCCATGACAGCTCACGGTGGCAGAGATACCAGCCGTTTTACTTGAGATAAAGAGAATTGGGCAAAGACATGGGTGACGCCGACGCATGAATCGTACGTCGTGAAGCAACCATCGATATCTTGTTGGCGAAAGAAAAAAAGCCGCAGGACACCGACGAAATACCTTGTCGATGTCCTGCGGCTTCGTTTCGCGTTCCGGCCGGTTGATTCAAAAACCGAATCAATCGACCACGCTGTACTGGCGTCCCCAAGGGGATTCGAACCCCTGTACTCACCGTGAAAGGGTGATGTCCTAGGCCTCTAGACGATGGGGACAGAATCTGTCCGTACTACAGCCCATTGCAATGTCACGCGGTCGGCATGACACTTGCGCATTCAATACCAGCCTGTTATTTGGCGTCTAACCTGGTACCGAATCCGACTTCAGCATCTGCATGCTGTTTTTTTGTTGCTCATACTGCTGTTGCTGGTGGAGGTAAGCGGGATCGAACCGCTGACCTCTTGCATGCCATGCAAGCGCTCTCCCAGCTGAGCTATACCCCCTGCGCAGAAGCGAAATTATAGCGCAGGTTTTGCTTGCCTGTAAATCGCCAATTGAAATTTCTTCACGCGACCGGCTGCAGGCGCGACAAAACCGTCTGGCGACCGATGAGTTCGACCACCGCATCGATCGACGGCGTCTGCAGCTGGCCGGTCAGCAGAAGCCGCAGCGGCATCGCCAGTTGCGGCATCTTCAGCTTGTGGCTTGCCAGTACGGTCTTGAGCATGGCCGCCAGCGCGTCGCGGTTCCAGGCAATGTCGGTGCATTGGCGCGCAAAGTCGGCCAGCGCCGGGCGCACCGCGTCCGTCAGGTGCTGCGCCAGCAATGCCGCGTCCGGCGCCGGCGCACGGTAGAACAGCATGGCGGCGGTTGCCAGTTCATTGACCGTGGCCGCCCGGTCCTTCATCAGTGCGATGACGGCCTCGAGCGGCGGCCCATCGGCGAACTGCGCGCCCTCCTGCGTCATCTGCGTCATCTGCGGCGACGCCAGCGCGGCCAGGCGCGCATTGTCGGCCTGCTTGATGTAATGCGCGTTGAGCCAGGCGAGCTTTTCGGGATTGAACTGGGCCGGCGACTTCGACAGATGGTCGAGGTCGAACCATGCGCACATCTGTTCGATGGAAAACACTTCGTCGTCGCCGTGGCTCCAGCCCAGGCGCGCCAAGTAGTTCAACATTGCCTCGGGCAGGAAACCCTGCGCCGGATAGTCCATCACGCTGACCGCGCCGTGCCGCTTGGAGAGCTTCTCGCCGTCGGTGCCAAGGATCATCGGCAGATGGCCGTAGCGCGGCAGCGGCGCGCCGAGCGCCTGCAGGATATTGATCTGGCGCGGCGTGTTGTTGACATGGTCGTCGCCGCGGATGACATGGGTGATCTGCATTTCCCAGTCATCGACGGCCACGCAGAAGTTGTAGGTCGGCGTGCCGTCCGGCCGGGCGATCACAAGATCGTCCATTTCGCCGTTGGCAATCGTGATCGGACCCTTGACCAGGTCATCCCAGGTGACGGCGCCCTCCTGCGGATTGCGAAAGCGGATCACCGGCGTGCGGTCGGCCGGTATGGCCGGCAGCGTCTTGCCCGGCTCCGGGCGCCAGGTGCCGTCGTAGCGCGGCTTGTCGCCCGCGGCACGCTGCCGTTCGCGCATCGCCTCGACTTCGGCCGGCGACGAATAGCAGTGATAGGCCGCGCCGCCATCGAGCAGCTTTGCCAGCGCTGCGCGGTAACGGTCCATCCGCTGCATCTGGTAGAACGGGCCTTCGTCATGCGCCAGGCCCAACCACTGCATGCCGTCGAGAATTGCCTGCACCGCCTGCGGCGTCGAGCGCTCCAGGTCGGTGTCCTCGATGCGCAGGATGAAGACGCCGCCGAAGTGGCGGGCGTAGGCCCAGCAATACAGTGCCGTGCGGGCGCCGCCGACGTGTAGATAGCCGGTCGGGCTGGGGGCGAAGCGGGTACGGACTTGCGAAGTGGCTGTCATCGAAATGGAAAACGGCCTTGGATTGCCAAAGCCGCGTAGGGGGGGAAGCCGCTATTTTACCGCGTCGCAGGCCGCGTTTTTTGTCTCTTCGCATGTTGTTGCCTGCGCAATTGGCACCTTGCGCACCGAATCGTCAGGACAATCTTGCCTGCACTGCTAAAATCACGGTCTCGTCAATCTTGCCTCCGTTCCGCACCAATCTATGAGCACTTCCCCGCGCCAGCTGTTCGTCACCACCGCCCTGCCTTATGCAAATGCGCCGTTTCACATCGGCCACATCATGGAATACATCCAGGCCGATATCTGGGTGCGGTTCCAGCGCATGCAGGGGCACACGGTGCATTTCGTCGGCGCCGACGATGCCCATGGCGCACCGATCATGATCGCGGCCGAAAACGCCAACGTTAGCCCGCAGGAGTTCGTCGCCACCATTGCCGCCGGCCGCAAGCGCCCGCTCGACGGCTTCGGCATTGCCTTCGACAACTGGAGCTCGACCGACAGCGCGGAAAACCACGCGCTGTCGCAGGAAATCTACCGCCGCCTGCGCGACGACGCCGACCTGATCACCACCCGCAGCGTCGACCAGTTCTTCGATCCCGTCAAAGGCATGTTCCTGCCGGACCGCTACATCAAGGGCGAATGCCCGAGCTGCGGTACGCCCGACCAGTACGGCGACGCCTGTGAGAACTGCAGTGCCGTGTATGCGGCCACCGAACTGAAGAATCCGTATTCGATCCTCACGCGTGCGACGCCGGTGATGAAGTCATCCGAACATTATTTTTTCAAGCTGTCGGACCCGAAATGCGTCGACTTCCTGCGCCAGTGGGCGCTCGACCCGGCGCGCCTGCAGCCGGAAGTGGCAAACAAGGCGCGCGAATGGCTGGAGGTGAAGGAGCCTGTCGAAGGCGAGCGCAGCAGCGGCCTGGGCGACTGGGACATCAGCCGGGACGCACCCTACTTCGGCATCGAGATACCGGATGCGCCGGGCAAGTACTTTTATGTCTGGCTGGACGCGCCGATCGGCTACCTGGCGTCGCTGAAAAATTACTTCGACAGGACCGGGCGCGATTACGACGCCTTCATGGCCGACCCGGCCACCGAGCAGTATCATTTCATCGGCAAGGACATCACGTATTTCCACACCCTGTTCTGGCCGGCGATGCTGAAGTTTTCCAGCCTGAAGGTGCCGAACAATATTTTCGTGCATGGCTTCATCACGGTCAGCGGCGCGAAGATGTCGAAGTCGCGCGGCACCGGGATTTCGCCGCTGCGCTACCTTGATGTCGGCATGAATCCGGAGTGGCTGCGCTATTACATCGCCGCCAAGCTGAGCGCAAAAGTCGAGGACATCGATTTCAATCCCGATGACTTCATCGCCCGCGTCAATTCCGATTTGATCGGCAAATACATCAACATCGCCAGCCGCGCCGCCGGCTTTATCGCCAAGCGTTTCGAGGGCCGCGTCGCAACCGACTGGGCCACCGCATCGGATGTATTCCTCTTCAACCTGCGCGATGTGGCGCAGCAGGTGGCGGGACTCTACGATGGCCGCGAATACGGCAAGGCGCTGCGCATGATCATGGACCAGGCCGATGCGGTCAATGCCTATGTCGACGCCAACAAGCCCTGGGAACTGGCGAAGGACCCGGCACGCGACGCCGACCTGCAGGAAGTCTGCAGCCGCCTGCTGGAGGCGTTTCGCATCCTGACGATCTATCTCAAGCCGGTGCTGCCGGCGCTGGCCGTGCAGGTCGAGGCGTTGCTCAACATCGCACCGCTGCAGTGGGCCGACATCGACAATCCGCTGCCGCACGGCCACACCGTCAATCCGTATTCGCACCTGATGACACGGGTCGAGGCGAAGATGCTCGACCAGTTGTTCGACGCGCCGCAGGCCGCCGCGCCGGCGGCTGTTGCAGCGCCCGGCGTTGCCACTCCGGCACCAGCGACGGCGGCGGCAAGTGCAGTGGCAACCGCAGCAGCGAGTACGGGCATTGAAGCAGGTGCGCCGGAAATCGGCATCGCGGATTTCGCCAGGGTCGACCTGCGCATTGCGCGCATCGTCAACTGCGAGCACGTCGACGGCGCCGACAAGCTGCTGCGGCTGACGCTGGACGCCGGCGAAGGCCGGCTGCGCAACGTCTTCTCGGGTATTCGCAGCGCCTATGCGCCGGAGGACCTGATCGGCAAGTTGACCGTGCTGGTGGCCAATCTCGCGCCGCGCAAGATGAAGTTCGGCATTTCCGAAGGCATGGTGCTGGCCGCATCGGCAGAAGACGATGCGGCGAACCCGGGCATCTACGTGCTCACGCCCTGGCCCGGCGCCGTGCCGGGCATGCGGGTCAAGTAGGACCGGCGCAGGCAGGCGCGCGGTACATTCGCGGTAAAATGCGGCTCGCCGCGCACACCAGAGCATCCAGGACCTTATGAAATTCACCAAGCAGTTCCAGAAGTACGAGTCCGAGCTGACCCAGTTCATCAATGGCCTGAAGGCAAAGAATCCTGCCCTGGAAGAATCCCAGCGCGCCGGTCGCGCCCTGCTCTGGGACAAGAAGCCGATCGAACTCGATCAGCAGGCACGGGACCGCGAATCCACCGTTTCGCGCCAGTCCTACGTCTATCAGAACAAGTTGCAGGATTGAGAACGCAGATGCCTGACGGTGCGCTCGATTCGACACCCTCGGTCATCGACGGCGTCGGCCTGGCGAAACTGTACGGCGAGCCGCTGTTCAAGCTGCCCAACGACCTGTACATACCGCCGGATGCGCTGGAAGTCTTTCTCGAAGCCTTCGAAGGCCCGCTCGACCTGCTGCTCTACCTGATTCGCAAGCAGAACTTCAATATCCTCGACATTCCGATGGCGCAGGTCACGCTGCAATACCTGGAGTACGTCGAGCAGATCCGGATGCACAACCTCGAGCTGGCCGCAGAATACCTGCTCATGGCGGCGATGCTGATCGAAATCAAATCACGCATGCTGCTGCCGGTGCGAAAAGCCGATACCGGCGAGGATGTCAGCGATCCGCGCGCCGAGCTGGTGCGACGCCTGCTTGAATACGAACAGATGAAACTGGCCAGCCAGCAGATCGATGCGCTGCCTCAGTTAGGGCGCGACTATGTGCGGGCGCAGATCTTCATCGAACAGAGCCTGGTGCCGCGCTGGCCGGAAGTGTTGGCCGTTGATCTGCAAAGCGCCTGGGCCGACGTGCTGCGGCGCGCCAAGCTGACCGCTCACCACACCATCAGCCGCGAGGAACTGTCGGTGCGCGAGCACATGACGGCGATCCTGCGGCGCCTGCAGTCGGCGCGTTTCGTCGAATTCGGCGACCTGTTCGAAGCCGGACGGGGCGTGCCGGTGGTGGTGGTCAATTTCATCGCCCTGCTCGAGCTTGCCAAGGAAACCTTGATCGAGATCACGCAAGCCGAGGCCTTTGCACCGATCTATGTCCGGCTTGCCTATTCGCCGACCTGACCTGATTTGCCGCGTGCACGCCCGCGGTGTTGCCTTTTCTGCCTCCGACCGATCTACCGCTTGAAAAACCGCCAATGAAAATCATTTCTTCGATCGACGACCTGCGTGACCAGTTACGCGGCCAGTTGCGCACCGTATTCGTGCCAACGATGGGCAACCTGCATGAAGGCCACCTGTCACTCATGCGCCTGGCGCGCAAACACGGCGACCCGATCGTTGCCTCGATTTTTGTCAATCGACTGCAGTTCGGACCGAATGAGGATTTCGACAAGTATCCGCGCACCTTCCAGGCGGACGTCGAGAAGCTGGAGAAGGAAGGCGTCTACGTGCTGTTCGCGCCGACCGAAAAAGACTTGTATCCCGAGCCGCAGGCATTCCGGGTCAGCCCGCCAGAAGACCTGGGAACGATTCTCGAGGGCGAGTTCCGGCCGGGCTTTTTTACCGGCGTCACCACGGTGGTGCTGAAACTGTTTTCCTGCGTGCAGCCGCGTGTCGCCGTGTTCGGAAAAAAAGATTATCAGCAGCTGATGATGATTCGCAACATGGCAAAGCAGTTCGCACTGCCAACGGAAATCATTGCTGCAGAGACCTATCGCGCCGAGGATGGCCTGGCGCTTTCATCGCGCAACATGTACCTGTCGGCCGAGGAACGCGCGGAAGCACCGGCGCTGCATGCGCAGCTGCAGGCCGTCGCGCATGCCGTTCGCGGCGGGCATCTGGATGTCTTCGAGCTCGAACGCAACGCAGTTGCCAGCCTGGCTGCACGCGGCTGGAAGCCGGACTACATCTCGATTCGCCGCCGCGCCGACCTGCAACCGCCTTCGGCGGGCGACCTGGCGCAGAATGCGCCATTGGTCGTGCTGACGGCCGCCAGGCTGGGCGTCACGCGCCTGATCGACAACCTGGAAATCTGACACGCAAATTCAGCGCTGGCATGGCCGCCGGTCCGGCGTGTAATCCGCTTCATGCCGGTATGGCCTGCATCATCGGCGATGGGCCGGTAGCCGAGCGGCTTGGCGCGAGCGCCGAGCCGAATGCCCTGCGCAAGGCGTCGAAGGCAGGCCGCAATTTTTCATCGCCGATGTCGCCCTCGAACAGGCCGCCGTATTTTTCCTTGAACAACGCATGGTTTTCCGCACACGGATAGCGCCGGCAGTCGTGGAAATCGTTGATCCATTCCTTCATGTCGGCAGCCGTCATGCCGGCATCCTGTAACTGGCCGACCGCTTCCTGCCACTGGGCGGCGTTGCGACGCACCGCCATCGACTGCGGCTGCATGAACGGCGTGTCGTCACCGTCTGCGGGGTCGAGAGGACGTGCCAGCCGCCGCCGGGCAGCACCGGTTGCACTGCGCGGCAGCGATCGATGCGCAGCGCTTGCAGCATCGGTCGGCGGATATTGGAACTGGCCTTGCCTGAATGGGCTGTACTGCAGGGCGGCGTATTGAAAGCCTGATGCAGGCTGCAGGGACGACGATACGCCGGCATAGGGTGCGGGAAATTGCGACTGGCTGTCTTGATTGTCGGCCGCGTGCTGCATTGCAGGGGTCTGCCACGGCTGGCCATACGGCAACTGGCGCGTGCCGGCAAATCCCCAGGGGGCGTCGAAACAAGGCAGCCAGGCCTGGTCCGCATGCAGGTTCGTGAAATTCCATTCGAGCAGGTTCTTTACCGGATGGACCTGCATTTCGTAGAGCTTGCCGTCGACTGGCCGGAACAGGTCGCGATAGGCATAGTCTCCCCGGTTGGCGCCGGCACTGCCGGCACGCAGTCCGGCGCGCGCCATGCGTTGTGTCATGAGCGGCAGCGGCTTGCGCACCTTCGCCATCAGGCCGTTGAGCTGTACGTGGTTCCTGCGTGCTTCCTCGAAGCTGCGACTACGCTTCTGGTGTGCTTCGAAGCCGTCGGGAATGCTGAAACCGGCGAGCTGCGATGCGCCGGAATCGGCCGGAGCAATGAAAGCGTCGGCCTGGCTGGCGGAAGACGGCGATGCAGACGACGCAACGGATGGCCTTGAAACATCAAGCCGGGCAATCGATGCCTTCATTTTGTTGCTCCTGGATAAATGTTTTTACCGGTATATTTATCGTGTGTATTAAACAATAAAATCCGTTCCAGGAGTTTGTCCTGCGTCGTGTTGCAGCGCTCAATTCTTGCCAACTGCACTGCGTCCGGCAAGCGCGTCGCCGACTCACGCCATCAGGCTTCGAGCCAAGCCAGGATGGCGTCCCACTGGGCAATGTCGCGCTCCACCCGGGAGGGGGCGACATCCCATAAGGTGGTGCCGTGCGCTGCAAGCTGCACGTAATTCTGTGTCTCGCGCAGGTAGCCGAGCACCGGCAGTCCAAGCTGGCCGACATAATGCGCCAGTTGTTCGGCCGCCCGGGTGCGCGAGTTCACACGCATGCCCAGCACGCCGATCTTTGCCCTGGTGCGGCGCGCCATCATTTTTTCCAGGAACGCCTGGGTTGCAAGAATGTCGAACATCGACGCCTGCAAGGGCACGATCACGCGGTCGGCGATGCGCAGGACCGCTTCGAGCCGTTCACCGTCGAGGCCGGCGGGCGTATCGAGCACGACATGGGTGGTGCCGCGCGGCGGCCTGACGACCGTGTCGCCGGCGATTTCCCAGGCATTGATCGGCGGCAGGCCGGGCGGACGCAGTGCCAGCCAGGCGCGGGAGGACTGCTGCACGTCGGTGTCGCCAAGCATGACCTTGTGCCCGGACCGGGCGTAATAGCCGGCCAGGTTGGTGGCAAAGGTACTCTTGCCGACGCCACCCTTCGGATTTGCGACGACGATGACCGGCATGAGCGGCGCTCCCTGGTTGATCCTGCGTTGGCTGCATGCCTGCAGATGGTGGCCGCCATCATACAACGGACCACCGGCCTGCCCTGCTCTTAACCCTCCCAGCGGATGCCGGCAAACACGCCGCGCGGCGCCTGGTTGAAGCCGTAGGCGGTCTGATACCGGCGGTCGAACAGGTTTTCGACCCGTCCGAACAGCTCGACCGCTTTCGAAATCCGGTAGCGGGCATTAATATTTGCCACGCCATATGCGCCAAGCTGCGCGGCGCCATCCGGCCGGCTGCCGGTGAAACCGAGGTCGCCGCCATATTGCCATGCGCCGAAGCTGCGACTGGCCGACAGCGATGCCAGGGTCTGCGCGCGCCGGCGCAGGCGCTCGCCGGTCGAGGCATCGCGCGGGTCCTGCAGCGTCAGGCTGGCGCGCAATGCGGTCTCGGCCACGGTGCCGTTTGCGCTGACTTCGAGACCGCGATTCCTGGCACGCGCGATATTGCCGAATGTAAAGGTCGTGGTGTCGAATTGCAGTTGCTCCCTGGTGCGGGTATCGAACAATGCGGCGCGTATCAGGGTCGCCTCATACGCATATTGCAGGCCGACCTCGCCCGAGCGTGAATGCTCTGCCTTCAGGTCCGGATTGCCGAAACCCGGGTAATACAGGTAACCGAGCGGCGGCACGGCAAAGCCGGTGGCAATGCTGGCCAGGGCTTTCCAGCGCGGGTTGAACAGGTAGCCGTAGCCGAGGTAACCAGTCGAGGCGGAATCGACGCGGTCGGTCTGGTCATGGCGCAGGTTGACCTGCAGCTGGTGCGCACCGACCTGGCCCTGGACGCCTGCGAAGATGCTGTTGGCGTTGCGGTTGATGTCGAAGGCCGGATTGAAGCCGTCATCGACCGACAGGCTTTGCCATTGCCGCTCGACGCCGGCCGTCGCATGCCATGCCGAAGCCAGGGTGATGTCGTTTGTCCATTGCAGCATCCGCGTGCGGCTCTGGTAGCGGTCGTCGTAGTTGCCGAAGCTGGTGTCGTAGCGGTTGGTGTTGCGGTCGCGCGAGTCGGCATACGACAGGCGCGACGTCCAGCTTTCGTTGAAGCGGTCCTGCGAATAGATCGATGCCGTGCTGACGGTGGTCCTGCCGGCGTGCACGTCGGTGGGCACGCCGAAGGTGCTGTCGAAATCGAACTTGCCCTGCGTGGCGGAAAACTTCGCGCCGACCTGGTGATCGCGGCCGAAGTCCTTCGAGATTGCGCCGGAGACGCTGCCGTTGCGGTAGCCGTCGCGATCGGGATTGGCGGTCGGCACCTGGGCCGGATTCAAGGCCGAGAAACCGCTGGTGCCGAAGCGCGATGCGTTCAGGGCATAGTGAAAGCCGCCTGCCGCATTGGCGCCGGCTTCGCCTGGCGCGGCAGTTGCCGTGGTGCCGGCGAGGTTGGACGTGCTGCCGCTGATGCCGGCGGCGATGCGCGTGGTGCCGCGCGAACCGACTTCGGCCTCGGCCGTAATGCGTGCCGGCCCCTGGCCGCGGCGCGTGAAGATCTGCACCACGCCGCCGATTGCGGAGGAGCCATAGATGCTGGAGATATTGCCGCGCACGATTTCGATATGGTCGATCTGGTCCAGCATCAGGTGCTCGATGCTCACGGTGCCGGTGGCGTCCTGCTTGGTCAGCGGCACGCCGTCGAGCAGCACCAGCGTCTGCCGGGTGTCGGCGCCGCGCACGAACAGGCCGCTGGCCTGGCCGATGCCGCCGGTCTGGGTGAACTGGATGCCGGCTTCGCGCCGCAGCAGCGTCGGCAGGTCGATTGCCTGCGAGGCACGGATCTGCTCGGCCGTAATGACGGTGGTAAACGGCAGCGCATCGGTCTGCGACTGCGCCACGCGGGCGGCAGTCACGACGACTGGCGCCAGGCTGGCGTCGGCACGGCTGGCAGCGTCGGCCGACTGCGCCATTGCGCCGACGGGTGCGGCGCCGGCAAGAACGGCAAACACCAGCGGCTGCAGGCCAATGGCGTGCAGGGACAGGCTGCCGCGTGCGGCAGTAAAACGAGATGGAAACATGATGAAGGCCCGGAAAAGGAGTATCTCGCAAGCTTCCCCGCAAGCGAGATCAATCAGACGCGCCGTGCTGCCATGCTGGCGATGCGGCGCGTCCACCTGTTCTGGCCGGTATCCGGGCTTGCAGGTCGCACCGTGTCACCTTCCCATGCAGATTTCGCACAGTGGTCCATGAACACGGCTTGCATGGGCATCGCTTGGGATGTCATGCGCCTGCTTACCGTTGCGGGGGCAGCACACGCTGGTGGCCGGCGCGTCGTGTCGCCGTTGACCTCGTGTTTCCCGTTTAACTGCGCATCGTGATCGCGATGCGCGGGCACCAAAACGGCGCAAGTGTAGTCGCATTGGCATCCCGGCGTCAATCAGCGACGGCCGCATTTGTCACAGCCTGGACAGCGCCACCGGCATCGCGCAAGACCGCCGCCGCGCAAGGCCATACAAGGCCAGACAAGGCGCGATTTTCATGGCACGCTCATGGCTTGACGCCATGACTGCAAGCCGGCTCGCGACGCTGCTACCTGAAACTTCTAGAGGAAATTTTTCATGACACTGCCTACCCCGCAGCACGAATTCGCCGGCGACGCCGCCGCCAGGCGTGCGTATTACAACAGCCAGTACAATGCCCGCGCCGGAATTGCCGACCATGTGCAGATCTTCGAGCGCTGGGCGCAGCAATCGCAACGCGTGCGGGCGCAGGCGGACGCCGCCGGCACCGGTTTTTTCGATCTGGCATATGGCGAGGCGCCGGGCGAGCGGCTCGATTTCTTTCAAGCCGCACGACCGGGCGGGCCGCTGCTGGTCTTCATCCACGGCGGCTGGTGGCGCTCGCTCGACAAATCGGATTTTTCCTTCCTCGCGCCTGCCTTCAATGCTGCCGGCATCAACGTGGCAGTGACCAACTACACCCTGGCGCCGGCGGCCGACATCGAGGAAATCACGCTGCAGCAGGTACGCGCGCTGGCCTGGCTGTATCGCAACGGCCAGCGTCACGGCGCCGACACCGGCCGCATCGTGGTGGCGGGCCATTCGGCCGGCGCCCACCTGGGCGCCATGATGATGGCGGCGCAGTGGCCGGCCTTCGAGCCGGACCTGCCGCCGGACCTGGTCAAGGCAGGCGTGGTTTTTTCGGGTCTCTACGATCTGGCGCCGGTGCAGCATGCGGACTTCGTCAACGTTGACCTGCAACTGACGGCGGAACGCATCGGCGCGCTCTCGCCGGCCTGCATGGATCAGGCGCATCCGACACCGTTCATCACGGCAGTGGGCGGCCTCGAGTCGGACGAGTTCAAGCGGCAGAACGGCCTGCTGGCTTCTGCCTGGCCGGCTGCGCATGCCGGTGACATACCCATGCCACAGGCAAATCACCTGACGATTTGCGACGCGCTGGCCGCCCCCGGCCAGCCGCTCTTCGAGGCCACCTGCCGGCTCATTGCACAAATTTCCCCGGCCCCTGGTTTGTAAGGCAAGCACCGGCAGCAGCGAATTTGTGCAAGTGTTGCGCGCAGCGTGAACCCGGCCCCGAATTTCTTTGCCAGCACCCGAATACTGGGTACTATTGCCTTTGGAAAACATAGGAGCGCCGGTTCCGGCTTGCTCCTGCAATTACGCAATTCCTCCTGGAGATGGTGCACTATGGCTGGCAGCGACGATGATTTTGATGCACTGTTCGAAGAAATTTCCGCCCAGCGCGACGCCGGCGCGGTTGCCACTGCCGAGCCACCTGCCGTAACCGAGCCGGCGGCGCCACCGGTTGCCGCGCCTGCGCCGCAGCCCGACCATCCCACCGCCCCGGCAGCCCATGCCGAGGGCGACGACCAGTCCGACAAGCCGATGTTTACCCGCCTCGGCGGCATCGTGCGCCTGCTGCACGATTCGCTGCGCGAACTCGGCTACGACCGCTCGCTCAGTACGGTTGCAACAGAGATCACCGATGCGAAGGACCGGCTCGAATATGTCGCCTCGCTGACCGAGCAGGCCGCCAACAAGGTGTTGAACGCCATCGATATCGGCATGCCGGCGCAGGACGTCCTGGCAAAACAGGCAAAGACGATGGAAGGCCGCTGGGCCGCGCTCTACGACGGCAAGCTGAGCGTCGAGGAATTCAAGGTGCTGGCGGGCGACTCGCGGCAGTTTGCCGCAACCGTGACCGAGGCAACCGATGCCGAAAAAGCACGGCTGCTCGAAATCATGATGGCGCAGGACTTCCAGGACATCACCGGACAACTGATAAAGAAGATCGTCATCATCACGCATACGGCTGAAAAGGAACTGGCTCAGCTGCTGCGCGACAATGCACCGGCCGAACTGAAGGCAGCCATGCAGCCGGCCGAACCGAAACCGGCCGAACTGATGAACGGCCCCTCGCTCGAAGGCACGGCAATGGCACAGGGTGGCGTCGACGACCTGCTCGAGAGCCTGGGCTTCTGATGGAAGACATGCTCAAGGATTTCGTGGTCGAGGCCCTGGAGCTGGCGACCAACGTGGAAGAACATCTGCTGTCGCTGGAGCGCAATCCGGGCGACTTGAATACCCTAAACGCGGTGTTTCGCTCCTTCCATACGATCAAGGGCGGCGCCGGCTTCATGAACCTGCCGGCGATGGTGTCGGCCTGCCACCTGACCGAAAACCTGTTCGACGCCTTGCGTACCGGCGCCGCACCGGTGACGCCGATCGCCATCGAGGCGGCGCTGCAGGCCAGCGGCTTCGTCGCCGACCAGCTGACCGAACTGGCAAACGGCGCCAGTCCGTCGAGCCTGTCGGCCATGCCGGCGTCGCTGGAAGACATCCTCAACCATGCCATCGAGGGCAAGGCATCGGCGGCACCGGCCGCGCCCGCGCCAGCCGCAGCAACGATCGCGGCCGATGCTGCAACCACGCTTGCCGCAGTCGCGCCTGCCGGGGCTGGCGGCATCGACTGGCTGGCATATTACGAAAGCGTGGCGCCGGCCGGCACCCTCGGTGCGGCCGAGCGGGCGCTGCATGACGCCGCCGCCCAGGCACCCGGGACGACGCCAACCGACGCCGTGGCGGGCAGTGCCGCGCCGGACACGGCTTCGGCCCCGCCTGCGGCAGCCACGCCGGCGGCGCGAACACCGGATGCGGCACGCGCGGCGGCCGGGCCGGTCAAGGAAGACAGCATCCGGGTCGACGCCGTCAAGCTCGACGCGCTGCTCGAAGTGGCGGGTGAATCGGTGCAGGCGGCAAACCAGGCTGCGGTGCTGCTGGAAAAACTCGGCCAGTTCCAGTTCGAAGGCGGCGCGGCCACGTTGATGGCAGCGTTGTCGGAGACATTGAATCGCGCCTCGCGCTACTCGACCGAACTGCAGCGGGCGACGCTGTCGACGCGCATGCAGCCGGTCGGACGCCTGTTCCAGAAATTTCCGCGCCTCGTGCGCGAGCTTGCCAAGGACCTTGGCAAGGATGTCGAGCTGATGATCGAGGGCGCCGAGACCGAAGTCGACCGGGTCGTGGTCGACAGTCTCTACGATCCGCTGGTGCACATGCTGCGCAATGCGCTCGACCATGGCATCGAGGACAGCGCCGCACGGGCTGCCAGCGGCAAGTCGGCCAAGGCGATCATTTCCCTCAAAGCCTGGCAGGAAGCGAGCAGCGTCATGATCGAGCTGTCCGACGACGGCAAGGGCATGGACCCGCAGGCGCTGCGCCGCAAGG
The DNA here is from genome assembly GCA_025356535.1 of Herminiimonas sp. Lineage (GTDB taxonomy): Bacteria > Pseudomonadota > Gammaproteobacteria > Burkholderiales > Burkholderiaceae_D > JANXSS01. The sequence continues at coordinate 5,656 of JANXSS010000025.1, read as the reverse complement.
CCATTGCCAAGGGCCTGATCGGCGAGTCGGCCGCGCAGACCAACGACGAAGCCTTCCAGCTGGTGTTTTTGCCAGGATTTTCAACCAAGGAAGTCGCCAACAGCGTCTCCGGGCGCGGCGTCGGCATGGATGTGGTCAAGACCGCCGTGGAAAAGCATCGCGGCGCGATCCGCATCGATTCGGCGCTGGGCGCGGGAACGCGCTTTTCGATTCGCCTGCCGATCGAACTGTCGATCGTGCCGACCATGCTGGTGCGTACCGCCGGCGCAGCCCTGGCCATGCCGATGGCCGTCGTGCAGCGAGTGGTCGAACTGCCGGACGTGTTTTCACAGATCGGCGGTGCGCCCGTGCTGCGCGACCAGGGCCGGCCGTTGCCGGTGCTGTCGCTGGCAGCGGTGCTGGGTTACGAGCCATGCAATGAACGGGTCGGCATCGTCATGGCTTCGCCGAATCCCTACATTCTTGCAGTCGAAGCCGTCGATGGCACGGCTGATCTCGTCATCAAGCCGATGACCGCCATTTCGGTGCCGGGCATCGCCGGCACGGCCCGCTCGGCCGAAGGCGAACTGGTGCTGGTGATCGGCCTGTCGTTCCTGCTGGCCGGCTGCACCACCACCGATAGCCTGGCTGCCTGAACCGGCCGGGCCCGCCCGGCGCCGGCGCAAAATTTGCCGGTCAACCGGTGCCGCCAGCGTGTCGGCGGGCGCTGCCCGCGGGCGCCTGCCACTGCACCACGCGCTGCGCGATGGCACCGAAGATCGATGCCTCCTGCGCGTTGTGCATCTCGATGCGCACGGTGTCGCCGAATTGCATGTACGGCGTGCTGGCCGCGCCGTGCGCGATCATCTCCAGGCAGCGTTTTTCAGCAATGCAGGTGTAGCCTTTTGCCGCATCCTTGTTCGACACCGTGCCGGAACCGATGATCGAGCCGGCGCGCACGTTGCGCGTCCTGGCAAGATGCGCGATGAGCTGCGGAAAACTGAACACCATGTCGACGCCGGCGTCGGGCGCGCCGACCTGCACGCCGTTCCACGCCACCTGCAGGGGCCGGTGCAGCCTGCCGTCCTGCCAGGCCTCGCCCAACTCGTCCGGCGTGACCGCGACCGGCGAGAAGGCGCAGGCCGGCTTGGATTGCACGAAGCCGAAACCCTTGGCCAGCTCCTGCGGTATCAGGTTGCGCAGCGAGACATCGTTGACCAGCAGGACCAGCCGGATGCACGCGGCCGCCTGCGCGGCGCTGCTGCCCATCGGCACGTCGCCGGTGATGACGGCGACCTCGCCTTCGAAATCGATGCCCCAGATGGCAGACGCCAGCAGGATGTCGTCGGTCGGCCCGAGAAAATCATCCGCGCCGCCCTGGTACATGAGCGGCTCCTGCCAGAACGACGCCGGCATTTCGGCATTGCGCGCGCGCCGCACCAGTTCGACATGGTTGACGTAGGCAGAGCCGTCGGCCCACTGGAAGGCGCGTGGAAGCGGCGCCATGCAGCGCGCCGGGTCGAAGGCAAAGGCATGCCGCGCAGTGCCGGCGTCAAGCCGTGCATGCAGCTGCTGCAGCTGCGGCGCAATGAAGGCCCAGTCGTCCAGCGCGCGCTGCAGGGTCGGTGCGATGCCGTCGGCCAGCACTGCGCGCGTGAGGTCGCACGAGACCACGGCGAGCTGACCGTCGCGCGAGCCATCCTTGATCGTTGCCAGCTTCATTGCAGGTACTCCACGAAACACCGCTCTTCAGGCGCTTGGCTTGCGTGCTTCACAAGGAGAAAAACGAGCGGATCTTTCTCAGCAGCTGGGCCGCGATCGATGGATCGACGGCGACATTCGGGTCATTCTCCTTCATGAGCAGCGAACTGTTCTGGGCGTCCCGCTCGGCCAGTACCTTGCTCAGGAAATCCATGAGCTCCGGACGGGCCTTGAGCAGCGGCGCAATGGCAGCATGCCCGATTTCGACGACCATCGTGTCGACACTCGGTATCACCGTCGCACTGCGTGGTTCGCCCATCAGGAGCGATCGTTCGCCGAAGAACTGGCCCGGCCGCAGGTCGGCCACCTGCCGGTCGTGGCCGGCAGGGTGCCTGATGTACACCGCCACGGCGCCTTCCTGCACGACAAACAGTGAATCGCCCGGATCGCCCTGGCGCAGGATCGGCTCTCCGGCCCGGCACAGCCGGGTCGGCACGCGGGAGAGCAGGAACCCGAATTCTTCGTCGGTCAGGCTGGCCAGGAGCGGCAACTGGTGCAGCAGCTTGTTGTGAACGGGCTCCTGCTCTGTCTCGTGCGGCCACGTTTCGCAACTCTGGATATTGAGCATCGGTGCGGGCACGGTGACGCTGGCGTAGAACAGGCTGCGCTGGACCGCCTGGTGAACCTTGAAACGCCACGTTTCGAGCCTGCCGTCGGGACACCAGTAGTGGAGCCGCCAGAGAATGCCGCTGTTGGTGTATTCGACTACCGAGATCGCCGCGGGGCGGGGAATCGCACTGCATTCGGGTACCTGGTTGGCCGCCCCGACGAGGAGCCTTTGCGCCCTGAATGAGGTGACGCTATACGGCAGTGTGATCTGGATCGAGTCCCGGAAAAAGAAATCCGGTCGCGTGTAGATTTTTACCGTTTTGTTGACGAAATCATGATTGGGCACGACACAGGTCACTTCGTCGGTCGTGATCAGATATACCGCCCGCCAGGTGATCCGGGTGACGCGTCCGAGCGCATTGGTCGTATCGTCGATCTTTATCCAGTCGCCGATATCGAAGGGCCCCTGAAAACTGAGCATGACCCCGGCGAATGCATCCATGATCGGACGCTGCAGCGCCAGCCCGACCACGCCCATGAAGACGGTCGATGCCGTCAGCAGCGCCGTCAGGTTCTTGTCGAATACAAGGCTCGACACGGCGAACGCCGCAGTGATCCAGAACAGGATGGCGACAAAGTCCTTCAACAGCGCGGGCACTGGCCGCCCCCGCCTGGCGGCAAGCCGGTTCCAGAAGACGACCTCGATCAGGCGACACCAGAAAAAAACCGTGGCACCGGCGACCAGCATTTGTATCGCCTGGGCTTTCCAGCCAGCCAAGGCATGCGGTGACGACAGGTCATGGACCGCGTTCCACAAAACGAGCGAGGCGATCAGCAGTAAGGCGGGCAAGAGCAGCGGCTGCAATGCGTTGATCTTGAAACTGGAAGCGCTTTTCACTGAATCCTCGCGGCCACGCCGCTTGTTATGATTTATTTTTTTGGTCTGCCAGCCGCGCCGTCGATCCAGCCATCGGGCAAGACCCTGCTGCCGACTGCCGGCGCTAGGCGTCGACGGGGTGTTGCCCGTGCGCGCAGGCAACGCCGGCGATTGCGCGATCACGAACGATTGATTTTGGTTAATGTAACATCAACTGTTGCAGCCGAGAAGCTACTGCAACATGTCGATCATCCAGGGGGTTTGGCCAATTTTCGTTGCCGCGCGGAGGCGCTGCGGCGTCCTGCAGTGCGCCGCACCGGCCGATCCGGCCCTTGAGCGGGGCTACCGGGAGCCAGCGCAGATTTCGTAATGGCATGCATGCGCTACGCACTGCTTCGCACCACCTTGCGGCGTTGCAGCGCGCTGTGTAGCCCGCTGCACGGCGCTTCCTGCGCCTTGCACTGCGACCCGAATCGATACGCATCACGCATGCGCCATTTCGAATGCTGCTCCGGGACGCAAACAATGTAACGGCCTGTCCGGTCACCGCGCCTGCCTGCGGCGTGGCGACGCCTACTTGAAGCGGGCGCTGAGCAGCCAGTAGTACTCCAGGCGTTCGATGCGGATGTCCTTCAGATGATCGGCCAGCCGCTTGCGCAGGTTGCTGTCGGTCGGAAAATTCTTCATCACCTCATGCCGCTGGCCATCCGGCAGGCGGCGGATCTGGTAGGTGTTGCCCTCGGCATCGGTGCGGGCGATCGGCGTGCTGCTGCCTTCCACGTAGACGTTGTCGATCAGGACCACCTGCGCCTGCGGCTGCACTGCCGTGCGCAGGCTGCCGAGGAAGGCCGGCTGGCGCGAGCGGGCGACATGCGACCACCAGAAGCCGGCAAAACATGCCGTGCAACCGGTGTCCTGCGGCGGCGCATAGGCGTCGGCCGTTGCAAACGTTACCTTGTCGGCCGGCAGTTGCCGGGCGCGGGAGAGTTCGAGCATTTCGGCACTGATGTCGGTTGCCAGCACATGGCTGGCGCTGGCGGCGATTGCCCGGCTCCAGTAACCGGTGCCGCAGGCCAGTTCCAGCACCGGCTGGCCGGCCAGCAGTTCGCCCACGCGGCGCTGCAGCTGCGCCAGGTCGGCCAAGCGCTCGGGCCGGGCGTAGATTTCGTCATAGGTTGCCGCGCGTTGGGCGTAATACGCCTGCAGGTCGGTATGGACTGTCACAATTCGTAGACCTCTTTTTCACCGCTCATGAGCTGTTCGATCAGCTTGCGGTTCAGGGTGGGAGTAAGCAACTCGATGAAGGTATAGACATAGCTGCGCAAATAGGCGCCCTGCTTGATTGCCAGGCGCGAGACGTTGGTGCCGAACAGGTGGCCCACCGGCATCGAGCGCAGCAGCCGGTCGCGTTCGGCATCGAAGGCCATGCCGGCGATGATGCCCACGCCCAGGCCGAGTTCGACGTAGGTCTTGATGACATCGGCATCGATCGCCTCGAGCAGCACGTCCGGCTTCAGGTTGCGCAGCGCGAACGCATGGTCGATCTTGCTGCGACCGGCAAAGGCCGCATCATAGGTGATCAGCGGATAGGCTGCAATTTCTTCCAGCGTCAGCAGCTTTGATTTGAGCAGCGCATGCTCGGCCGGCACCACCACCACGTGCTCCCACTGGTAGCACGGCACCGAGATCAGGCCATCGAGCGACGCAATGGCTTCGGTGGCGATGGCAAGGTCGGCCTGGTCGCGCAGCACCATTTCGGCCACCTGCTTCGGATTGCCTTGCAACAGCGACAACCGCACCTTGGGGAAACGCTGGGTAAATGCCTGCACCACCAGCGGCAGCGAATAGCGCGCCTGGGTGTGCGTGGTGGCGATCGTGAAGCTGCCGCTGTCGTGGGCGGCAAATTCGCGGCCGATGCTTTTCAGGGTTTCGATTTCCTGCATGACGACCTCGACGGCTTTCAGTACCGCCCGTCCCGGCTCGGTCAGGCCGCGAATGCGCTTGCCGTGGCGGGTGAAGATATCGACACCGAGCTCTTCTTCCAGTTCGATGATTGCCTTGGAAACACCCGGCTGCGAGGTAAAAAGTGCCTTGGCCGCCTCGGTCAGGTTGAAATTCTGGCGCACGGCTTCCCGTACGAAACGCAGTTGATGCAGATTCATGTATTCCTCTTGCCCGCCCTGTGCCCGGGCGAAATATGCGGCACCGTGCGTGCGTACGCGCCGGTTTTCTATATGCCAAAAACGTATATAAGCAAATAGATAGTCTGTAGTTTGGCATAAGGGCGAAGTTTATTACCATTCACCCCTTATTTTGCAACAGCACGTGCCTCATGACTCTTTCCTATATCGTTGCCGGTTTTGGCGTTGGCATCCTGGTCGGCCTGACCGGTGTCGGTGGCGGCTCGCTGATGACGCCGCTCCTGACCCTGCTGTTCAACGTGGTGCCGGGCGTGGCCGTCGGCACCGACCTGGCGTTCGCCTCGGTGAC